>NZ_JAEQCF010000004.1:0-146289 GCF_020738625.1 Microcoleus sp. PH2017_09_SFU_O_A | reverse complement strand
TGAAATTACGTTGTTTTCTTGAGTCCGCGGAGGCGGACATCGTTTGTATAGGAGCGGTTTCAACCGCCGTCTTATCTGACAAATTTATTTATGCTTGATTATGATTTAGTGATTATTGGTGGAACTGCGGCCGGACGTTATGCTGCTTTGACTGCAACTAATTTCCCGGCTCGCGTTGCTTTGGTGGAACCGCTCAGTAATTCTCAAGATTTGCCGGCGGGGGGGAAAGAGTCGATCGCCCTGGGTTTGAAATACAGCCAAACTTTGAGAGAGGCTGCTCGTTTTGCTCACCAGATGAGCCACCCACAGTTCGGACTTCGCCCAGATCTGGCTAATTCCGAAATGCCGATCGCATTGCAGTTTAACGGGGTTAAGAAGTGGGCTGACGGCGTTGTTTCTAATTTGTCAGAAATTGACGATCTCGCCGTTTTAGCTGCTCGCGGGGTTGATATTATTTTTGGTAACAGCGAGTTTGTTGCCAAACCGAATTTGGCTTTGATTGCGGGCGATCGGAAATTGCGATCGCGCTGTTATTTGCTAGCTTGTCCAACTCTACCTGCAATTCCCAATATTGAAGGACTTTCGTCTGTCGGCTTTTTCACTTCCGAAACAGTTGGGGAATTAGCAAAACTGCCAAAGTTGCCGAAAAGTTTGGCTGTAATCGGTGCAGATCCCAGCGGTGTTGAAGTGGCTCAGACTTTTTCTCGGCTGGGCGTTGCTGTGACTTTGGTGGTGAAAAGTTCCCAGATTTTGGCTAAAGAAGACCGCGAGGCTGCTGGTTTGGTGCAAGCTGGAATGGAAGCTGAAGGAGTGCGGATTCTGACTGCGACTGAGGTGACTCAAGCTAGGGTGATTGACGGTAAAAAGTGGATTCAAGCTGGGGCAAGGGCGATCGAAGCTGAGGAGATTTTTCTCGCCGCTGGCCGCGGACACAATTTTGCATGGTTAAATCTGGAAGCTGCTAGGGTTAAATTTAGCGATCGCGGGTTGATTTTAAATGAAAAGCTGCAAACAACTAATTCTCGAATTTACGCTTGTGGCGATGTTGCTGGCGGTTATTCGTTCCCTCACATCGCCAATTGCGAAGCTGCGGTTGCTGTGAAAAATGCTTTGTTTTTGCCGATGTATCAAATAGATTATCGCGGGATTCCTTGGGCGATTTTTTCCGATCCGCAGTTGGCGAGGGTTGGCTTGACAGAAGCGCAAGCAAGGCGCCGTTTTGGAGACGATTTGATTGTGGCTAGGGAATATTTCAAGAATGTTGAAAGAGCTCAAATGTCCGGGGAGACAACGGGTTTTTGTAAGATTGTCGGGCGGCGTGACGGGGAGATTTTGGGAGCGACTATTGTCGGCCCGCAAGCTGCGGAGTTGATTCATGCGATCGCCTTTGCTGTGCGTCACGGAATGAAGGTTGAGGCGATCGCCGAACTTCCTTATATTTGGTCTAGTTTTTCGGCAATTAACGGTCAAACTGCTGCTGTTTGGGAGTCGCAGCGTCTCCGCAGCAATACTTTTATGCAGAATTTGTGGGAGAATTTGTTTCACTGGCGCAGGTATTGGAATCGATAGTTTTGGGAATTGGGCATTGGGAATTGGGCATTGGGCATTGGGCATTGGGCATCGGGCATTGGGCATCGGCCTTCCCAGGGCATTGGGTGCGGGTAGTCAGAAACCGGGTTTTTTGGGAGAATACTTTGTTATGGCGTGCAGATTGGGAACAAAACCCGGTTTGTGAATGATTAAACCGCAGAGGCCGCAGAGAGCGCAGAGGAAGAGAAGAGAGAAAAGCCCTTGATTTAGTGGCCAATTATGAATATGATAACCAATATCAAAACTTGAAATACAGTCGAGATACACTACTACCCGAGGTTTGATTCATGGATTGCAAAACTGCTACTTTGGTTTACGAAACCGGAAATCCCCTGGAAAACATTCGCAAGATATTTCCCGAAGCTTGGCAATTTTTGACAGCTCAGTCTGCCGCTTTTGTGGCTGGTAAAGATGATGCTTTTGATGCGGAGATTAAAAAGTCGATCGGCAAAACGCCTTTTGGGTTCAGAATTACTCACCGCGACGATACTGAACAATTGACAAAAGATATCTCTGAACTGTTGGGCGATATTACTTCTCGGTTACTTTTGGAACAGCATTTTTCTCAAGTTGTCGGTCGTCCTCTTTATTTCAGCACGATTTGCTGTTCCAGTCACCTAACAGCCGATCGCGAATTGACATTAGATGAAGTTTTGCCGATTCAGCGGGCTGCTGTTAAGTTGCAATAGCAGTTAGACATTAATCATTAGTAGCTGTAGGGTGCGTCGCCATCGACAATAATCAAAAAAGAGGGACAATCTCATCGCGACGCACCTGTCCCAAGATTTTTGTTGTAGCAAGCTTTTTTATAAATATTATAAGGTGAGTCGCCGCTAAAAAAGTTGATTGAATGCTGCATGATTTTTAATGGCGACACACCCTACGCAGACTAACAAACCGCAAAGACGCGAAGGTTGAGAAAAGAAGGGAAAGAGTTCAATTTGTGCCTGACTCGCTCTTGTGTCACCCAATCACGGGAGCGTCACAAACCTGTAATCGTTGCCTTGGCGTTTAACCTGTACTAAAATCGCTTTGTTCCATCGATCGCCCGTTGGCAAAAACCTCACATCTTCACTCGCACCAGAGGTAACGAAATTCGGAGCCCTAAGTGCTTGTTGCAATCCTTCTCGCGTATTGCTGCGCTGCAAACCGCTCATAATAGCTTTCGTCGCATCAAAACTCGTGGCGGTTCGCCAATTCACGGCACCTCCCCACTTTTGAATCGCATTCTTAGAAAATGGGTTGTTCGGATTAGTGTCAGGATGCCACGGAACGGACAAAACAAGCCCGTCAACGTCTTTGTTCCCCTCTTTTACCGTTTGAAACGTGTACAGTGTCGTGCTGCCGTAGAGCGCTAATTTGCCAGTATTGAGGCGAGCTAGGTCGATCGCGCGATCGATGCGATCGATATGAGGTGCTAGCATTAACGCTTGTGCACCTTTGCTAACAGCATCAGCAATGCTAGCACTCGAATTAAAAGTTGGCGTTGAAAAGTCACAAACCGTAGGCACTACCTTGCCACCCAAAGCCGAAAACGACGAAACAAATTCATCCTTAAACGATACGTTATCAGGAGCTTGAGAATCATAACAGATAGCAACATTAGTTTTGCCAGCTTTTTTAACCATATATTCTGCTAAAGGAGCCGCCATCGATTGAATCGCGGGGACTGTCCGAAAAATATAGCTACCGAAAGCTGATAAATTGTTAGCAAAGCTAGTTGGTGTAACCATCACCAGTTTTTTTTCTTGATAGGTGGGAGCAGCAGCTAGAGAAGCATTGCTAGCATTGTGTCCGACGACTGCTAAAATTTTCGGATCCTTTACGAATTCGGTTGCAACTTCTTTGGCAAAATCTGGACTGTTGTCATCGTTCGCAATCAAAACTTGCAAACCCGCACCATTAATCCCTCCCCCAGCATTAACTTCCTCTTGAGCTTGGGCAACTCCTCGGAGCATTTCTTGCGCTACATTCGGGTTAGTGCCAATCGGAACGCTGACGGCTATTTGCAGAGAATTATCATTATTGACTTTGGCATTATTTAAATAAATTAGAGTCTCTGGATCGTTGCGATTTTGTTGCAGCGATTCCCGAAAGTTTTTAACAGCTTCTTTGTAATTACCCTCAGCAAAAGCTTTGACACCTGCTTGTTTTCCTGCTGTTTTTTGCGATTGCATCAATATCTTATCTCCCAAACTGAGACGACTGTTGCCAGAAACTGATCTAGGTAAAATTCCGCCCTTTAATATCTGTGGAATAAATGTGAATGCACCCCAGGCAATCAAAGGAAATGCAATAAAAACAATTGGGGGCGGGCCTTTCCTTTTTTGAGGTTGTTGATACATAATTAGTTCTCCTGCACTAGATTTTGTTTAGATACTTTGATTTATGTCAGCATTTCCTGGCACAGTCTAATAAATCTGTTACTTACCAGAAAATACTCCTGGTTGCAACCTGTAGAAATATCTACATATATTTGATTTAGCTGGACGAGTGCAGTATTAGCTGCTAGGCTTTGGCGACATGGGTTTCTTCCTGTCCTAGGTTCATATGATGATTATGAATAAAAGCTTTTTTAAAGTCAATTCATAAAGTCATTGGATGGACTCATAAAAATCATATTGTTAAGTTCATAAAAGTCATATTCGCCTAGGTTGGCTTCAATAACTCATCTCATGCCTGTTGTATTACCGTAATAAAACGTGTTTGTAGTGAGGACTTTAGTCCGCATCATCCGAGGACTAAAGTCCTCACTACGAACCAACTTTATTGGGAGCGTTCTTTTCGGACATGATAGAATTCTTCCACAATACTGTATATGTGGCTCAAAACAGCAGTTGGGCGATCGCTCTTTCCGTACATAAATAAGATGCGCGGTTTGAAGTTTAAGAATTGTGTCAAATTTTCTATCATTGTAACAAAAGCAAATTGTCAAGTCTCTCAAATGAGTTGTCACACAAACTCCTAACAGCAGCGAGGTGGAGGAATTATTGGCTTTTTCTAAATCTTCACTAAAATATGGCGTAAGATATGCAAGTTTATCTTGATGTACTTTGCATATCTTACGCCAGAAGTCCTGAAAAACGGAGAGGGTGGGATTTGAACCCACGTTAGAGTCACCCCTAAAGTAGATTTCGAGTCTACCGCATTCAACCGCTCTGCCACCTCTCCAATTGATTTGAGATGCGAGCTAAAAGTATTTTACCGCACTGTGCGCCACATTGTAAATCCTTACAGAAAAGAAGTTTGATTTTCTTCCGATTCCAGAGTCGTCTTAAATCCCCCTGCTGGTGTCCACTGAAGAGCTCCGTCGCGCCCTGTCCAGAAAATCTGGGTTTTGCTTTGGCGCAGTTGGGCGGCGGTTTCTGGGTCGATTTCGTCCGCAGATGCGATCGCCACTTGCGGCCCAACTGCGCTCAATAACTCGGCTGTCAGGGTTTTTCCCGACCACCACAGCACTTCTACCCGCTTCAATGTTCCCGTGGCTGCTAATCTCTTTGATAACATACTTTGCGCTTCCGGTGTCATGTCACCGACAAGCAACCAAGTACGCTCGCCCACCAGTAATTCTACCACCGGGATTTCCGCGTCCACGAACTGCAACCGCGTCAAACCCAGATCAATTTTGCTGTCAGTTTCTAAAGGAAAGTAAACGCCTTGGCGAGATTGCACAGCCGTTATAAATTCCTGATTGCTGCCGCGGTTAATTTGTTTGGGAGCGTTATTATCATAAAACGTTTTAATTGGCAAGCGTTGTAATAATTTTCCCCAACCGCCGCTCAAGCCTAAATGACCGTGAGTGGCGATCGCAAAATTCACAGAATTAACTCCTTGCTGCTGCAAAAAAGGTAACAGCGTAAACCTCACCGTATTTTCATCACCAGTATTAATTAGCGTCACTTTTCCCTTATCTTGAATTACCAAAACTGGTTCCCCAGATGTCGCCAGCAAAGTAACTTGAAATAAAGATGATTGAACGTGCCAAGCTGGCAAAACTACGACTCCAATTCCCGCCATCAGCGCCAGCGGTAAAATCCAAGCCGAAGAAATCCGCAACGCAAAAACTCGGCTTTTCCCCTGCTTCCCTCTCCCCTTTCCTTGATTCTTGCCTTTTCCTAATTCCTGTTTCCCTCTCCTATCTTCCTGTTTCCCTTTTCCCTCGGACTTTTTCCTTCTATCCGTTACATCCGTTACATCCCGCACATTGCTCGTTGCCGAACTTCCCCCCAGCCAAACCCAGCAGATTAAACTGTAAAGCGCGATTAGCTGAAACACCGATACTTGGCCGACAGCTACTGAATTACCGGGCAATTGTGAGAAATATTCGGCGATCGCAATTAACCCCTTTGCCGGATAGTCAAGCAGTTGGGCTAACACACTCCCAGCCGGCGGAAAAATCAATCCAGCTAAAGCGCTAACCATCCCGCCAATACTCAAAATCCACAGTAAAGGAGCCGCAATAATATTGACTAAAATGCTGTAAGGTGATACCACACTAAAAACGTAAAGTAGCAGTGGCAGCACCCACACTGAAGCGGCGATGGGAACCACCAGAATTGAAGCGATCGCAGGTGGCATCCAGTCGAACTTTGCCATCAGCGGCGGCGCTGTCACCACTAATCCCAGAGTTGCCAAAAAACTCAGTTGAAAACCTAAATCCCAAATCCACAAAGGGTTAACTAGCAGTAAAATAGTAGCAGCGATTAACAGCAATCCCAACGGCTTAACTTCGCGACTTAGTACCAAAGCAAATAGTGTACCAAATCCCATCAAGGCGGCGCGGCAGATTGAAGCTTCAAAGCCTGTTAATCCCACGAGCAAAAATAAAGCACTGACGCCAAAACCAAATTGTAATTGTTTGGAAAAGCGCCTGGTTAAAGCTAAAACTAAACCCAAAACCATCGAAACTTGAGTACCCGAAGCTGCGATCGCGTGGGCTAATCCAGCCTGCACAAAAGAGTCGCGGATGGTGTAGGGTAAATCAACTGCTTGTTTGCCCAGGGCGATCGCACTGATCAACGGCCCTTCGGGAACACTCAACTGTGATACTTGCGATCGCACAATCCGCATCCGCATCGTTTGAATTGGCGACGGCTGCATCCCGGTTGACTCCCAGAAAGCACCCGTTTTGGTGTTAAGTCGATTGACATCCGCGATCGCATTTTCTCTCTTCCAGTCAATCTGACGCCCTTTGAGTCCTGCAAAAGCCCCTTCTCTGGCTAAATAGGCTTGAAAATCAAAAGCCCCCGGATTCGACGGCGGCTGCGGTTTGTACAATGAGCCCACAACTGCGATCGTATTGTCGGCATACAAGCCCGTTGCTTGCAGCAGGGGCACTGTAACGTAGAGTTTGCCGGATACTGGGCGGTTGACGACTACTCCTCCTTCGCCGCCGTTGATTTCGCTAACTGCATCCGTGTCTAGCCAAAATTGCGATCGGCCCGATCGAGTTAATCGGGGCGTACTAGCCAGTCTACCGCGAACTGTCACCGCCACTTCTTGAGTGTTTCCGCCAACGGGAATCAGTTTGCTGATGTCATTCATTGCCGGTTGGGGCGATCGAATTGCAAAATAAATGCTCGCCAAAAATGCGATCGAACCCGCGACAGCCCACACCCATTTTGCTCTCGGCAGCATCTCAAGCAAGCTCAATTTTTCCCTCGTTTCTAAGGGTTCCTCCAGAGCATTTTCTTTCGTTCTGCTGCGTCTTTTATTAGTGGTTTTGAAAGAGTTCCTTGTATACTTTAACAACAATTTAGGCATGGCGACTGCGACCGCTATTCCTAAAGCAAATATCCCGTACCTACCCCAAGAAACTCCTGTAGAAATCAATCCCACAATGTAGGCAATACAGAAAATGACACCCGTTGCTTGATTCATTAATTAGAAACTATGGAATTAGTCAGTTGTCAGTTGTCAGTTGTCAGTTGTCATTAGTCATTAGTCGGGTGCAAGGCGAATATATCCGTAGGGGCGAAGCATGACCGCAGAAAATAGGAGATTATAACTAATAACTTATATGCGGTCATGCTTCGCCCTCTTCAAAAACCAGATGCACCCCATTAGTCATTAGTCATCCGTCATTAGTCATCCGTCATTAGTCATGTTTTGCTGTTTTTGCGATCGAACGTTATTAGTCATTAGTCATCAGTCATTAGTCATCAGTCATTAGTCATTAGTCATGTTTTGCTGTCCCCCCGCGATCGAACCTTATTAGTCATTAGTCATCAGGCAGAATGAAATAAATAGAATCAATCGTTACCGCAATTTAATCACTTCCTAACTGTCTTGGTAGTTACTAAGATTAGCAATTTTTGCGATCGCAAATATACTTTCTTTTACTTTTCAAAACCGCACAGCTTAAGCTGAAAACCAGATATTTCGGTTTGAGTCTTCGTTTCCCTTCCCCTAAATTCTCCTAAAAAATGGCAGTAGGAGTTCACTTTAAGCGCTCCATTCCTGCTCCTGGTGCAAGAGACACTTTGCGTCTCTTGTCCCCCCTTTTTTTAGGTAGGTTAGGGGGGAACGCAACTCATCTGAACGAGAACAGACTGGTACTACCTTAAATAGACAGACCTAATTTTAAACCGAAAGCCGCGTGCAGCACCATAAGTGCCAGGGCAGTTGTGCCCAAATAAGCGTGAACCGCCCGCAGTGCCAGCTTATTGCCTCCAAAACCTGTCAGTGAAATCAAGCTACCAACAGCGAGCAAAACCAGCACTCCCGAACCCGTCCAAAAGTGCGGGCTTTCCATAACAGGCTTGTGCTGCATTACCAGCGACAGCAAGCCGCCTGTGTAGCCCAAAGCTAGAAACAGAAACATCCACGGTGCTAGCTTGCGGTGATCCGCTCGACTTTTGAGCGCGACATCCTTATCGGCGGCCAAACGTCCCTGCCATCCCGTATATCCGACGAAGCTACCCATGGCCACAACCACGATTCCCATCATTACAGGATGTCCCCAATGGGTAATTGGTTCGGGAATTCCGAGACTGCGAAATTGGCTGGCGATGGGTTCTAGAAGTTCGCTTAAATTTACCATTTGATTCTGACTCCAACCTTGGGGATAAATATTTTGGGAGAAAATATTAATATATTATAAAATATTAGTAGCAACTGCGATCGCGCACTTCAAAAAACAGTTGACAGTTGCCAGTTGCCAGTTGACAGTTGACCTAATGATGAGTGATAACTTCCGCGGCTACAACGGTCAAACATGACGCAGAAGCTTAAAGTTACACAAAACTTAGCCGGCTAAAGCCGGCTGTGAGATTTTTTACAGCAGTGATGCTGTTTTAAGTTAATTGTGAGCTGTTAACCAACCTTATCAGCTAAATCGAAAAGCAAAAATAAACGCAATTCGTCCGCATATCCACCCTGGGGCGGCTTTTCGCCCAATCTTCACAGCCTCATCCTCACTCTGGATGTTAAATTTTACCTGCCTGCTCATAGTTAATTTCAATGCCTTGACTTTTGAATGTCAAAGTGAGAAATTAACATCGCAGGCGACGAGCATTAGCAGTTTTACTTTTGGCAAATCGCTCTTAAGACAGAATCAACTGCTGCCAAAAAACTAGAGGTTCCAAGTTAGACACTTTTTGCATAAAGTTATGCAGATACCTTTAACCTAGAAAAATCGGGCTGATGCCGGAGTTTTCTGTCTGTGGCACAATCTGAAATGAAACTTTCACGTCAGATGTTGCGGTATCTGTCAAAGCTTTTAACTGAATGTTAAAAGCACCATTGATATCGCGTCATATAGCATGACTGCTGTCGGCCCTGGCAGACTTCGATCGACTGACGGCTAAAATGAGTGTCTGAAAGCACCCTGAAATTACCCTTGTCTATTGAGCTGCCATTGCTGTGCAACCTGTTCCTCTCAACTAACTCGTTGGGGATTTGGTTGCAGGTGGCAAACACCGACTTTCGCTGTCGCTTTCCTCAGAACCGTGCAACTGCTAAACTCGCTGCGCCGTCGCCAAAGTAGCTTCCGAAGGTTGGATTTGGTACTTTACGAGATTTGCCAGTTCTTGTAACTGACTAATTGCCTCTGCACCTTCTAGTTTCATCAGTTCGCGATCGTCCCGCATCTCAGTCCATGTGATACCGTAATCTGACACTAAAAATCGAATCAGATGGTTGTCCGTCAAACTGACCATAAATGAGGCACTGTTCATCTGACCCCCGCAAGTGTAGCAGGATGCCAAATAACCCCGACGCTCTAGCACGATCGCCAAAGCCTGGAGGTTCATGACCAAATCTTGGACGAATTTACGGTGTTGTTCTGCAAGTCTCAGAAACACAGTTTTTCTCCTATCACCACGCCGTATATTTTACACCCAATTTCATAATTTCTTAAGAATTGAGTATCTAGGTGCTGGTTCAGTATACGTTTAGTATGCTGAAAAAAAATCGAATTAGCGACCTCTTCAGCCTACCTTTACTAGATTAACCGAGTTGCGATCGCAACTAAGTATCAGCAGCGACATTAACCTCAAACACTATGTAACCGTAGACTCCAGCCCCCACAAAACTTCTGCTGTGACGGCTGATTCAGCCCTCGAACAGCCGAAAGATACAAATAACTAATGATAGCAATCGAGTTAGTTAAGTATAATAGTTCAATCGCCCTGGGGATACTCCTCCCAAAGCGTCGTAGTCTGTCGCAAGCTCCGAAAATCGCCATTTCCCAAAATCAAGTGATCCAGCAGCGGAATCGACAAAAACTGCGCTCCAGCAAGCAACTGCCGTGTCAAAGCAATGTCTTCCGGGCTCGGCTCGACATTCCCCGAGGGGTGATTGTGCGAGATAATCGCCCGCGTTGCCCCAAGGCGGATCACTTCCCTAAAAATATCCCTGGGATGAGCTAAAGTTTCGGTAGCTGTGCCGATCGTAATTACTTGAGTACCCAGCAGCCGATTTTTCACATCCAGCAGCACCACAGCAAAACGTTCCTGAGACTGCCACATCAAATCCTGACTCAGAGCATCCGCAGCAGCTTGTGGAGAGTCCACCACGGCCATGTCCGGCGGCCGCGACTGAAACACCCGTTTCCCCAACTCCACCGCAGCCAAAATCGAAGTAGCCTTGGCTGGGCCGATCCCGTGAATCTGCGTCAACTCCTGCACGCTAATGCTCCGCAGTACACCCAGAGGGTCACGGGAATGCAAGCTCAACTGATTTAAAATATACTGTCCGAGTCCGACAGCCGAAAGTTTGCCGGGGCCCTGACCGGTACCCAGTAGAATAGCAATCAATTCCGCAGTCGCCAAACTTTTCGGGCCGCCGGCCATCAGCCTTTCCCGCGGCCGTTCGCTACTCGGCAAATCTACAATTCTCAAGCTGTAAGTCATAGATGGACTCGCACCGCAAGCTCAACAATTAAATCATATTAGCCGATCGATCGTCCCTGTTCAAATCAGTACGATCGCCCAAAACAGCTAAATCATTAACCGAGGCTGTTAGCGCGTGCAAATCTAACACAACGTTTCGATTTTCGATCGAGCCGATCAAAGCTACCTCTAACAGGTAAAATTGCCCGTAACTGTGCCATTAGAGCCAGGTGCGCTAGCACCCCCTCGTTCATCGCCAAGATGTGCTACCCCTAGATGCTTGCGATTCTGTGGAGCTCAGCAGCGAGGAAACAGGCTGTGGCTGCTTAGGTGCTGCCAAGCCAACCGATACAAAGGAAGCGACCATCAAAACGCCGTAAACAGCCACAGATAGCTTGCGAGTTGCCAGTCCCACCCATTGAGGATTTACTAAACCCAGACAAAATGCTGGCGTTGAAAACATGAAAGTTAAAACAAACAAGCTGGACATCAGGCACCTCCTCCTTCGCGAACTGCACCGATCGATCACTTGTTTATCCAATTATCAGCTAAAAAATCCGCTGAAAACAGTTGCGATTGATGATTTATAACTTAAGGATTATTGCCGTTTCTCAAACAATAATCAAGCTGCTTAAATCTCACGCTTTAGCTAGTTGTTAAAAAATAAATGTCTTTTTATATCGCCAGAAAATCTAGCTTAAAATAGAAACTAAATTCTTTACTCAAAATATGCAAGTCCGCTTTAACGTAGTCCGCCAAAATCAAAACGAGGCTCCCCGCGTTCACACTTACACCCTAGACGTGGATGAAAGCAATACCATCCTAGACTGCCTCAACAGCATCAAGTGGGAACAAGACGGCACTTTAGCTTATCGCAAAAATTGCCGCAATACAATTTGCGGCAGTTGTTCGATGCGAATTAACGGGCGATCGGCTTTAGCTTGCAAAGAAAATGTCGGTAGCGAACTTGCGAGATTGCAAAAAATAGCCCATTCGAGTTCAGCAGAACAGCCAGCCGATTTTATCCCAGAAATTACCGTCGCCCCCATGGGAAATATGCCGGTAATTAAAGATTTGGTGGTTGACATGACCAGTTTTTGGGACAACCTGGAAGCTGTTGAACCCTATGTCAGCACAGCCTCGCGAGCAATTCCCGAACGCGAATTTCTGCAAACTCCCGAAGAGCGATCGAAACTCGACCAAACTGGTAACTGTATCCTCTGCGGCGCGTGCTATTCTGAGTGCAACGCTCGGGAAGTCAACCCGGAATTTGTCGGCCCCCACGCCCTCGCCAAAGCTTACCGGACGATCGCCGATTCCCGCGACAGCGAAACCGAAAATCGGCTGGAAAAGTACAACGAAGGAACCGCAGGCGTCTGGGGCTGCACCCGCTGTTACTACTGCAACTCGGTTTGTCCGATGGAAGTGGCGCCGATGGATCAAATTGGTAAGATTAAACAGGAGATTCTCGATCGCAAAGACGACCAAGCCAGTCGATCGATCCGCCACCGCAAAGTCTTAATTAATCTCGTTAAAGAAGGTGGCTGGATAGACGAGCGCAAATTCGGTATCGAAGTAGTAGGAAACTATTTCCGCGACGTTCAAGGCTTGCTGAGTCTGGGCCCGTTGGGTTTAAGAATGCTCGCCCGCGGCAAATTCCCCTTGTCCTTTGAGCCTTCTGAAGGTACCGAAACCGTGCGAGATTTGATCGAATCGGTGCAAAATTTAGAAAAGTCGGCAGATTAGCGATCGGCGGTCAATTTCGGGTAAATTACAAGTTGTGCGATCGGCAATCTTCCCAAAAATCCTGACTCAAAACTCACAACTCAAAACTTTTAAATGACTGCTAAAACACCTCCATCACCAAAACCGACAACTCCAAATACCCCACAACCAGCAGAACCTGCTTTTGGCTGGAATGCCTACGCCGAAAAAATCAACGGACGATTTGCAATGGTGGGATTCGTGGGACTTTTGCTGCTAGAATTCTTCACCCGCCAGGATTTTTTTACCTGGCTGGGCTTGCGTTAAATTCAGTATAACTCGGTGGATAGCTACTGATGCGTAATATCATTTCCGCTCCAACAACACTGTAAAATTGGTTCGATCGTTTGGACTTCAAGTCCTCATGATCCGAGGACTGAAGTCCGAACAATCAAACAGCTTTCTCAAAAAGATGAGGTATGACTGACAGCTTATATAATCAGTTCAACTAAGAGGGCCCAAGCCCAACAACGTACCTCATCTCTCTGAGAACCGCTATATCACTTTTCAAGAGGGCGAAGCATGACCGCATATAAGTTATTAGTTATAATCTCATATTTACTGCGGTCATGCTTCGCCCCTACACACATATTTGCAAAACCTGAGATGCACCCGGTAATTTGCCCGACATGATATACATCCTCTCCCTGAAAAACAGGTAAAAAAATAGATAATCATCCATTTTCAACCTACATTCCTGCTTGTAAAACCTGGAAATTGAGTTAAGTAATAGAAATAGATACTGGATTTAGAGCCAATTAATTTCCAGTCACTTCACGGATAATCAAACTGTACTTACCTTTACCTTTTGGAGGTGGATCGTAAGCATTGACAACTACGCGGTAGCGGCCGCTCGCAGACAAGGTAACAGTTAGCTCAGAATTGGAATTTTGCTGCGTGACATCATCATTTTCTCCCAGTAGCTCGCCCTGGGAGTTGAGAACAGCCAGATAAGTATCAAACTCGCTACTTTCTACATTGACAACCACTTTCTGACCCTGAGTGCCTTCAAAGGTGTACTCATCGTACAAACTGCTGTCCGAGGGCAGTACCGAAGACTTAGAAGTTGTGAGTTCTCCCTTTTGCTCTAAAATGATTTTTGACGATCGCCCATCAGGACTTGGCGAAGGTTGTACAGTTGGGGTCTGAGTTGGCGAGGCCTTTGGAGTTGGCAGCCCAGAAGGCGACGGGCTGGGGCTTGCTTGAGCTAAAACAGCCTTGCCCGCTTGACTCGCATTATGTGAATTTTGAGGAAATTCTGCTGAAACGATCGGGGAACTGCTGTTAGTAACTTCACCTGGATTTGACACTGGTACCGAGAGAGTCGGTTTCCCAGAAAAAATAGCTAGTAGAGCAATTGGCGCGATCGCCCAAAATCTAATTTGACCCATGAATTACCTCGATAGTCAGTTGACAGTTGACAGTTGACAGTTGACAGTTGACAGTTGGCAGTTGTCAATAGTCAGTTGTTAGTTGTTAGTTATGAGAATGAAGAACGTTTTAACTGCCAATCACTAATCACCAATTACCAATTACCAACTTTTAGCGGATAGTTAGATTGTAACGACCCCGACCCGAAGCATCATAAGCATTGACAATCACGCGGTAGCGACCCGTAGCTGGCAAAGTAACGCTCAGAAACGCATTTTTGCTCGAATCGCTCGCATCGTCATTTTCTGCCACTAATTTGCCGTTAGGGTCAAAGATAGCCACATAGGGATCGAAATCTGTACTTTCCAGGGAAATGCTGACAGACTGACCCGATCGACCTTCAAAAGTATACTCGCGATACAGACTGTTATCAGAAGGCAATACCGGGCCACCTGCGACTAAAGCGCCTTCTTCTTGCAAAATCGCCCGAGAAGGTGCGCTAGGAGCACTCGCTTTGAGTTCTAACGTATAAGCCCCCAACTGCCTAGCTTCGTTGGAATTTGCCAGCAACGTGTAAGTGCCATCTGCTGGCAGCCTGACTGTAATTCTGGCGTTTTTACTGCCTGCTCCGTCATTGTCTTGCGCGATTTCGCGCTCGTTGGGGCCGAGCAAAATTAAATAAGGGT
This sequence comes from Microcoleus sp. PH2017_09_SFU_O_A, assembly GCF_020738625.1. NCBI lineage: Bacteria > Bacillati > Cyanobacteriota > Cyanophyceae > Oscillatoriales > Microcoleaceae > Microcoleus > Microcoleus sp. PH2017_09_SFU_O_A. The sequence goes on along the minus strand of NZ_JAEQCF010000004.1, from coordinate 131,546 downwards.
CAATCTCTTGACTTTTCATTTCTATTGTGATTTGCTGTCCCGCTTTTCCCTCAAAGGAGTAGAGGTCAAAAAAGCTGTTGTCTGCGGGCAGAATGCTAGACTTGTCGGTAAGTTTGCCTGTGACGGCGGGCCCGTTTAACGCAACTTTTTGAGGTGATTTGCTGCCAAATGGCGATCGCCTTTGAGCAACGCGGGGAGCTCGCCCTTCTCGCACCGCACTCAAGAAAGCTGGCACTTTGTCTATGACAATTGCAAAACCGATACCGATATTGCCTCCGCCCTGGCCGCGAGTAAAAATAGAAGTATTGACGCCAATTAATTCTCCAGAACTATTAAGCAGCGGGCCGCCGGAATTACCGGGATTGATGGCCGCGTCAGTTTGAATTAAGCCACGGGCTGCGTCGATGCGGCTGACGATTCCGACTGTAAAAGTACCTTGAAATCGACCGAAAGGATTGCCGATCGCAAATGCTTGTTGTCCGACTTTCACCGAACCGGCACGGGCTAAAGGAATTGTCGGCAAATTGGTTTGACCGCGAATCTTCACCACGGCTAAGTCTAAACCTTCTTCGCCGAATCCAACGACATCGGCGACCAGTTTTCTGCCGTCTGACAAAATTATATTTACGGTACCGCCGGCAGAAACAACGTGGGCGTTGGTTAACACCATGCCGTCGGGGCTGATAATTGTGCCGCTACCGTTAGATTTAGCTGTATCGACGGTAACAACCGCCGGACTGGCTTTTTCGTATACCCGAATATTCGTTTGTTCTTCGGCATTTTGGGCGATCGCGCCTGGGAAACGCACAGAGTTAAATTCCGCTAAATTTGCCTCCTGCTGTCGGGGGGGCACCTTAACAACCGCAGCAGCCCTGGCTGCAACCCCAACTATGAAAATTCCTGATACCGCTAAACTTAGAAGTTTGAAATTCATGAGCGTGAATTAGTATTTTTTAACGATCGGCAGCTAGTAGTTAGGTGTTCGGGTCAACTGCTAACTATGGCCTGTAATTATTTTAGGACTTGGAGAGGGCTATTGATAAATTTAAGCTTGAGATTGCTTTAAGATTTAGCCTGCTGCTGAGTTTTTGGTAAATCGATCGACTTATAGGGCCAGAGTTTGGTTGCAAAACTAAGATCAGCCAGCAGTTTCGGCAATTCTCGAATCTTCTGGCGAGCGATCGACAATATACTTAAAATTAGCGTCCCGCACCAAAGCATCCTCATCGCCGTAGAAAAAAGACAGCAAAGCAAAACGCTCACCGCTAATCATCGCCGTCGCTTCGTGCAGCAAAGAACACGAAAAAATAATCGCCGTGCCAGAATCTCCTTTATAACCGTGCGGCGCGTACTCCGGAAACCGCAAAAATCCCCCCGTGTACTCCCCAACATTCAAGTTCAAAGTCATCGCAAACCTGCGGTGCACCGTACCTTTGCTCGTATTGTCGCGGTGTGGATGAAAATAACCGCCACTTTGGGCATCGTAACAAGCTATTAAATACCGTTCAAACCGAGTAATTTTAAACTGGAAAGCTTTTTGTACTTCCGGTACCACCCTACGCAGAATAATCGCACTCAATTTTCGCTGCAAATTCGGGTTTTCAATAAATAAATCTCGACGTTTCTTGAAATTATCATCGTGAATGCCAACAGTTTTCCCGTCTATTTGCCTCATAAAACCTGAGGGAGTGCCGCCGTCAGCTTTGTATATATCGATCAAACTGCGGCAACATTCTCTGTCCAAAACGTTAGGAATTACCAACACCGGGGTGTGGCGAGTCGCTGGTCGGGCTTCCTCAATTGGGGGCAAAGTTTTGATAAAATCCAATACTTGCTGGGCGTGTTGGTGCGGTTCGCCCATCGGTAAAATGTTAATTATCTGAAGGTTTTCGTTGAGAATAAAAGTTTGGGGTGCATAGTGAACTCCCCCAACTCCATTTTGTTCTACATCTTGGCAAACACCGTACTGCTGGCTGATTTTTTTGTCGAAGTCCCAGAAAAAGATGAATGACGGAGCCATTAGTGTGACTCTGTTTTGTTCTTTGTCTGCTGCATCAACGCTCACTCCCAACAGCGGTACTTGCAAAGTCTTGAATTCTTCTGAAAGCTCTTGAAAGCTTTTGAGGATAACTTGGATTTGTTCAAAAGCTGCGCTAGCAAAGAAAAACAGCACGACTCGCCGGCCGCCAACCGTCGAGAAATGAAATAAGGGGTTATTGCTGGAAGCAATCGAAAACCAAGGCGCCGGATCTCCTATTTCCAGTAAGGGCATATTGCTGATTTTAGATTTTAGAGTTTAGATTTTAGACTATTGTACTTTGAGTTAGTTCCAGAGGTTGTATTTTCTGCGATCGAAGGGGTTTGTAGTGAGGACTTTAGTCCGCAAAAATCAGAACAGGTTTGTAGTGAGGACTTTAGTCCGCATAAAGAAGGACTAAAGTCCTCACTACGAACCTGATAAGGATTATTTTATAGGAATACTATTAAATATATTTAAATAGTTTTTTTTGGGAATTTTATGGTTATTTTACTTGACCAAGAATTTCTTGATGGTACCCGCCACGTGATTTATCCATGGAATCAATCCCAAATCGAAAATCGAAAATCCTCAAGCCCTCGAATTTATCCGTGGGGTCGCCTCTAAAATCTAAAATCTAAAATCTAAAATCGATTGATTGAGCTGTCTTTAAAATTTTATTTTATAGTTATTTAAACATTCTAAGATATGAGAATAAGTAGATGGGCATCAATAAACGCAACTTAATTTTTGTCTTGCTCGCGGGAGAAATGTTTAGTTTAACCCACCTACTTATCTGTGCCTATTTGTCGAAATTGGGGGAACTATCCGGTTGGTCTTCCGGGTATTCTACGGGGCGATATTCCACGTAGTCCGATGGCGGTGCTTCTACGTCACGGTTGCTGGGGCGAGACCTCGATGCTTCCGCTGGCCGAGGTTTTTTGGTTCTCGGCGGCGCGTCAGAACTGCGGTTTTCCGAAGTTGGGGGGCGGTTGCGGCTGCTGCGGGCCGGTCTTTCTTCGGGGTTGTCTGAAACGTCCCAGTTGTCAGAGCCTTGGGCGGGCGGGGCTTCTGGGCGCGCCGGACGTTTGCGCGAGGGAGGGCGATCGATCGACTCCCGAGATGTGTTCGCGCTACCGTTGCGATTCGACGAAGGACGGCGGCGGGGCTCATCGTCGTAGGTTTCCCGCGAGGAACGACTTTCTTGACTACCTCTAATCCGGGGACGCTGCGGGTAGTCTTCCTCTGGTTCTATCTGGTCGAAGTCGTTATCGTAGCCGTCGTAAGCGTAGGCGTTGCTGACTGGTCGCTCTTCATCTACGTATTGCGATCGACTTTTAGCTTGGGCTGTGGTCGCTCCCCGCAATTTGATGCTTTCGGCTGCAAAAAATATGGCGGAACCTGCAAGCAGAAATTGACCGAATGCCAGAATTGGGTCAAGCCGCCATCCTTGAAATAACAGAATACCGCCACAGAGCAAGCCCACGGCTGCAAAAAAAATATCGTGGTCTCGGGCTAGTTTGGGACGCCACGATCGCAGAAAGTACAGTCCTGCCCCTGCTACTGCTAGGATGATCCCTAACAGGCTGCTCAAGTTCAATCCTAAATTGACCATTAGCCTATCTCCTATGTCTTTCCTATGTTAGCGAGTTAGATTTTACTTCTATCATTAAGTCTGTCAGTCTGTTATTCCGACTGTGGTTTCACAGGGCAGCATCCGGTGAAGCTTTCAGAACAGGGAAGCGCACCTTATAGTTATGAGTTTAACGGGAAAAAACCTCAGCTTGGCCGTCAACCGAAGGTTTTGCCTTCACAGTTGCTGGTAGCCGAGGTTTTGGAAGCGGGGAAATGCCCGATCGTGCGATCCCAAAATTGACTCGCGCGCCGGACGCTTGAAACCCGCAGACTTTTTAGGTGCGCTTGATTTTGTCTTTTTGGCTGATAAAGATCAGGGCGATCGTTGCTGGAATGACTACCAGCGAAATGCCCACAAGCAGGCTGTACAAAAAGTTAGCGAGTGAAGGAGTCATAAATTCAAAGCCTTTGTTACAACAATTTGATTTTTATTAATTTTATCAGCAGTCAGTTCTCAGGGAGAAGTTCGGCAATGGATTTTGCAAGGGATGTGGTGCTACCAGCAATATTTTTACCCTGGAAAACTCTCAGTCTCGCACCCTCAAACCCTCTAACTCTTTCCATCCGAAGGTATAAGGCCGGAAAAATTTTGTCGATCGTGTTCGATCGCACCTGTGAAACGGTTAAAATTATGAAAGGCTGACGTAACAAAACTTAAGATTTTCGAGATAAGACCCATGACTGGTATTACCGTTGCAAGTTGGATTCTGGGCTCTGTCCTAGTGGTGATGACTTTGCTATTTATTTTTCGGATCGTTCTGACTTGGTATCCCGGCGTGAACCTCAGCAAACTGCCGTTGAGTCTGATTGCTTGGCCGACTGAACCTTTTTTAGTCCTAACCAGAAAAATTGTAGCGCCGATCGGCGGAGTGGACATTACACCGATTATTTGGGTGGGCATCTGTAGCTTGCTCCGGGAAATGATGCTCGGCCAGCAAGGAATTTTGACGATGATGATGTAGGAATGGGGAATGGGGCATGGGGAATGGGGAATGGGGCATGGGGAATGGGGCATTGGGCATTGGGCATTGGGCATGGATCAACAGTTAACAGTTAACAGTTAACAGTCAACAGTCAACAGTCAACAGTCAACAGTTAACAGTCAACAGTCAACAGTCAACAGTTAACAGTTAACAGTTAACAGTCAACTGCCTACTGACTATTTTGATTCATGAACTGTTCGACGAAATTCGTGTAAACTTCGCCGCTGAGAAATTCGGGGCTATCGAGGATTTTTTGGTGGAAACTGAGGGTGGTGGGGACGCCGGTAATCGCGCATTCCCGCAATGCCCGTTTCATGCGCCGGATGGCTGAAGGTCGATCGCGCCCCCAGACTATCAATTTACCAATTAATGAATCGTAGTAAGCCGGTATTTCGTAATCGGTGTAAACGTGAGAGTCCATCCGCACGCCAGGGCCGCCAGGAGGCAAAAAGCCGGTGATTCTGCCGGGATGGGGTCGGAAGTTGCGATCGGGGTCTTCAGCGTTGATCCGGCACTCGATCGCGTGGCCGCTAAGAATTACTTGGTTTTGCTTAATTTGCAGTTTTTCACCTTGGGCGATCCGAATTTGTTCGGCGATCAAGTCGAGCCCTGTAATCATCTCCGTAACGGTATGTTCTACTTGAATCCGAGTGTTCATTTCCATGAAGTAGAACTTGCCCGATTTGTCAAGCAAAAACTCCACAGTTCCTGCACCCGTGTAGTTGATGGATTTAGCCGCAGCAATCGCAGCGTGACCCATTTGATCTCGCAGTTTCTGGCTGAGGGCGGGGCTGGGCGCTTCTTCCAGGAGTTTCTGGTGTCGGCGCTGAATCGAACAATCTCTTTCGCCGAGGTGGATGACATTACCGTAGTTGTCGGCGAGGATTTGAATTTCGATGTGGCGCGGTTTTTCGATGAATTTTTCGAGGTAGACTCCGGGATTGCCGAAGGCTGCATCGGCTTCGCCTTGGGCTGCTGAGAAGAGTTTGGGGAGTTCGGATGGTTCTCGGACTAGCCTCATGCCGCGGCCTCCACCGCCGGCGGTAGCTTTGATCATCACAGGATAGCCGATCTCGCGGGCTATTGCTAGAGCTTCGCGATCGTCCGCCAGCAATCCGTCGCTACCGGGTACTGTGGGGACTTTCACCCGCTGCATGGTTTCTTTGGCGGTGGATTTGTCGCCCATCGCCCGCATCGCAGCCGGACTTGGGCCGATGAAAGTAATTTGATGATCCGCACAGATTTCCGCAAATCGGGCATTCTCCGCGAGGAAGCCATAGCCCGGGTGAATCGCTGCGGCGTTGCGCGTCAGGGCGGCCGAGATGATGTTGGGGATGTTTAAATAGCTTTTGCTGCTGGTGGGGGGGCCGATGCAAACGGCTTCGTCTGCCAACTGAACGTGTAGGGCGTGTTTATCTACAGTGGAATGAACGGCGACTGTGGCAATCCCCATTTCCTCGCAGGTGCGTAGTATGCGGAGGGCGATTTCCCCCCGATTAGCGATTAAAATTTTCGAGAACCCCATCTTCGCTGCTTAATTCACTCAATATTCTGTACAATAATCCCTTTCGGTATCTTCTGGATAATGGTTTCCCATAAATTCTTAATAAAAATTTATTTTACAATTTGGTGGTAGTTGTGCTATGGTTTTAAATCGGTGGTCTCAAAGGGCTAGTCACAAGTTAAATTTCAGGAACCTCAACCTGTGAATCTTTAACTCGTAACGCAAAAAATCCCAGAGATTGTCGGAAAAAGCGGATGTGGCGGAATTGGTATACGCGCACGCTTGAGGTGCGTGTGGCATTATGTCCTTGCGAGTTCGAGTCTCGCCATCCGCATTGAATATATGAAACAACTGTTGATGGCTTTGACTGTTGGCGGTTGTTTTGTTTTTGATGGGTGGGTAGTCAGAAACCGGGTTTTTGCGAGAATATTTGGTTACAGGCGAAGATTCGGGAAAAAACCCGGTTTCTTGGATTTTAGTTGCTATACTGTAGACACTCTGTATATACATCCTCAAAAAAGGGTGAAGTCCTCAGAATAATATCACTAGCTAGAGGATTGGGCTATGGTTGGGACGATCGCAAAGTGGGGAAACAGTCTTGCTGTTAGGATTCCACAGCATTTAGCTAAAGAGATTAACTTAGTGGAAGGTTCCCAAGTGCAGCTTGTCTTGATAGATGGTAGGCTGACGATCGAGCCGATAACTCGTCGGCGGTATTCGCTTGAGGAGTTGATTGAGGCCATTACCCCAGAAAATCTTCATACTGAGATTGACAGTGGAGTTGCTGTGGGGAATGAAGTTTGGTGACACAATCAAATCCCTACATTCCGAGTCGAGGCGATATTGTTTATTTAGACTTTGACCCCACTAAAGGACACGAACAAAAAGGACTTAGACCTGCTTTTGTGCTGTCGCCTCGTGCTTATAATCAGAAAAGTTCTTTAGCTTTATTTATGCCTATTACCAAGCAACAAAAAGGGTATCCTTTTGAAGTTGCTTTACCAATTGGATTAAAAGTTCAGGGAGTTATTCTTGCAGATCAAATCAAGTGTCTAGACTGGAAAGTTCGCGGTGTTCGATTTGTTGAATCTGTATCTGAAGATGTGATTGAGGAGGTACAGACCAAAATTGAGCCGTTGTTATTCTAAAAGTGGTGGCGAGAAACCGGGTTTTTGTGACAGACTTGGTGACAACTCCTAGATTTCGGGAAAAACCCGGTTTCTTAGATTTTGGATTGTGGGTGGGTGGCGAGAAACCGGGTTTTTGCGACAGACTTGGCGACAACTCCCAGCTTTCGGAAAAAACCCGGTTTCTGTGGTTTTGCGCGAGTATCGTCGGGTGCGTCGCTATCAGATATATTTAAATGCGATCGAACTTCTGACAGCGACGCACGATACAAAATACTCTTTAACTACGGAAACTTGCGTGCACAAAAAATACATTTTATGGCAAAATAATAATTACTCATTTAATCGATCGCCATTATCCCCATGACTACTGTTACCCAAGCACAAATTGAACAATATCGCTCCCAACTACAAGAATATCCCGATGCTCTGAAAGGCCTTGAGGTGCTCGAAGGGTGTGAAGGCGATTTAGAATATGCCGCCGAAACTATAGCAATTGAGTCAGGAGAATTACCGGACAATATGAGCGAGGAAGATCCGAATGAACCTAGCTGGTTAGAAAAGTCAACTCAAAAATTGCGTCCTTATATTTGTACCTCAGCCTTTAGAGAATCATTAAAACAGGGTTTTGGTGGTGCAATGACTTTGCTAATGCCTTATGTTGGTATTCCAGCATTATTAATATTAATAATTCTTTACATAAACGAGAAAAATCTGGATGAGTTTTGTAAGGAGTGCTAAACACCGATCGCAATGAAGCCAGACCAATAATGAGGTTCAACAAAGGGAAATGGCTTGCGGTTCTGTGCGCCCTTCAGAGGAGCATTAACATAGCGTGTGCGTTCCTTTAGGGGTAGTCGATCGAAAATTTCGTCGATTTGGGGTTTGAGGTCTTTTAATAAGACTTCCAGCCCCTCTGAGGTCATATTACGCAGCCATTGCTGTGCCTCATTGAGAGCAGTAACCGTTGACATACTTTCTAGGTTTTCATAGAACCGCATTAGTAATAAAGTGCTGGTGACTTGATCCACTTCCCAAAGCGTGCTGACTATACTAGGGCTACCAGCCAAGAGAAAGCCAAAAGGTAAGCCAATATATTCATCGCTAGTTTTGGATTTTGTCAATCCAGTTTCGCAGGCGGAGAGGGTGACAAGACGACATTGATTTAGGTCAAGATTCAAGATTTCCAACAGTGTCAAACGTTCTTTATTTGCGAATACCAGGGATGATTCCAAAGGCGAGTCAGGCTCAAACTTGCCGTGACAACCGAAATGGGCGCAGTTGGCAAAATTGAGTTTCGCGTTTAGAATTGCGTTCTTATTAGCATCATCTTTTGCCAAGAAATCATTAGATTTGAATTTCTCGCAGATATTCGCGGCTTGAAGTTCAAGTAAATAGCGATCTTTGGTAGGATTAGCAATCGCAAATAGGTGAGAGAAATTGGGGCGTTGTCGCTGTTTCGCCTGTTGCAGCAGTTGGCAACTGGGGGCATAGCTGACTCCACCTGGGAATAAGTCGAGAAAGCATAAATCTGATTTGGATAGGGATACAGTAGTAGCAGAATTCTGTTCATCGGTGTATCCACGTTCAACATCCCTTTCGTGAGAGATTGGCAACGCATGAAGAGGGAAAAGATGCAAGAAACGATGGGGAATTAAAATTAGTCGATCGCACTGTTTCGGAATATTCTCTAAAATCCGATCTAGCTGCAAAATCTCAGCTAGATTGTGGAGGCGAGAGGCTAGTTTTTCCTGCCATTGCGGTTTTCTTTCAGGTGGTTTACTCTCTTCGTAGTCTTTTCTATACTCGTCATACCAATTTACCAAGGCTTCAAAGTTTGCTGTTGAAGATTGCCAGATGATGGGTGTTGGCGTTTGCGGGGTGATGATGAAGGTGAGGAATTTGTCACCTGTAATGTACCACTCAAGAATAGCGGTGTTTTCACCTGTCAGAGTTTGAATGTCTTTGTAGAGGATGGGCTTAACTTTTTGGGTTAGGCTAAAATCAGGATCGATCGGTGTAATTTCACGAGCAATCAATTCATCGAGTTGTTTACGTAATTTGGTGAGATGAGTAGAATCGCGGCTAGTTGTTAGGCTGTCGATTTGGAGGCTGCGTTCTCCCAATATTCTGCCGCCATTACTGTTACTGTTTATCTGTTCGATTTCCAGTCGTCGCTGTTCGGCCTCAATTTCTCGACTGAGGCGCGACAATTCGTTGAGAACAGTTTCGGGGATATTGCCTTTAGGTTTGATGTCACGGTTGGCAAAGAGTTCTACAAGGTTGCGGGCTTTGCTGCGTTCGACGTATTCGATCGCTTCGGTGTAGCGTTGCAGTTCGATGCAAATTTCTACCATGCCACTATAGATTCTGTTATATTCTTCGGCTAATTTCTGTTTGGTTTCATCCCCAGATTCAATCTCGCCCCGTAAAAATTCTACTGTTTCAATAGCTGGGGTATATGTATCGTAAGCCAGTTGCCATTGCTGGTTGTTTTGGTAAAGATTACCTAAATTAAACAAAGTTTCTGTATAATCTTGCGGGAAAGCTTCGCGAGTTCTGATAGTTAAAGCAGCGTGATAAAACTCAATCGCCCGTTCCACATTATCCGCCCGCGAACCCTTGATTCTGTCTAAGTAGGCAGTAGCTAGGTTATTTTGAGTCATTGCCCATTTTTCACGGAAATCCTCAAGGGTATAAACTGTTAAAGCAGCGTCAAAAAAGCTGATCGCCTGTTCCAGATTTTGGGCCTGATCGCCTTTGATTCTTTCAATATAAGTACCAGCTAAGTTATTTTGAGTCTCTGCCCATTCTTCAGGGAAATCCTTAAGAGTACGAACTGTTAAAGCAGCGTTATAAAAGCTGATCGCCCATTCCAAATTTTCTGCCTGATCGCCGTTAAGTCTGTCACCGTAGGCATTGGCTAGGTTATTTTGAGTCATTGCCCAATCTTTAGGGAAATCCTTTAGGGTGCGAACTTTTAAAGCCTCGTTATAAAAGTTGATCGCTAGTTCCAGATTTTGGGCCCGCGAACCCTTGATTCTATCACTGTAGGTATTGGCTAAGTTATTTTGAGTCAATGCCCATTCTTCAGCGAAATCCTTTAGGGTATAAACTGTTAAAGCTGCGTTAAAAAAGTCGATCGCCAGTTCCAGATTTTTCACCCGATCACCGTTGATTCTGTTTTTGTAGGCAGTGGCTAGGTTGACTTGAGTCATTGCCCATTCTTCAGCGAAATTCTGAAGAGTGAAAACTGTTAAAGCTGTGTTAAAAAAGCAGATCGCCTGTTCCAGATTATCCGCGCGCGAACCGTTAATTCTGTATAAGTAGGCATTGGCTAGGTTGACTTGAGTCCTTGCCCAATCTTTGCTCCCCGGTTCCCGATTCTTTAAAACTATTTGATAACCAGTAATGGCGATTTCAATATTGTTCGTTCTGTTTGCACGGGGAAATTGAAAAATACGAACACTTAAATTTTCAAAAATTCCGACAATTAAGCTAATTTCTTCTGTATTTTTGCCGATGACAATGAACTTCTTGACCACTTCCTGTAAAGTCTTGCCAAAACGGGCATTGAGAAGATGTTGTCGTTGACCGAGGATGGAGTGAATTACTTTAATATCGCTACCGCTAGCTGCTGCTGCTTGCAATAATTCTAAGATAAACTTTACATATTCTTGGGAATTTTCACCTTCTGAGTCATCGCTATCTCCCTCATCCTTCCCATCCAAGAATTGCCCTACCTGACTGGCCAGATTTCGCAGGAAACTAGCTGGATTTTCCTGTCCTTGTTGTGTCAAGTTTTCTGCTACTGACTCGCAAGCTTGGAGAAATCCGCGATCCAATAATTCTAAGTTATCTTGTAATATCTGTGATTCGTCTCCGTTAGGGCAAGTCAGGAGAGTCTGAATTAGTTGTTGGTAGGCTTCGGCGCGGGTTTCGTCCATTGTAGGGAGTTGTGAATAACACCGATGATTATTTTAGCATGATTCGATGGGTTCGGTGGCCAGAAACCGGGTTTTTGCGACAGACTTGGTGACAGGCGAAGATTTGGGAAAAAACCCGGTTTCTGAGATTGTGATTGTGGGTTCGGTGGCCAGAAACCGGGTTTTTGCGACAGACTTGGTGACAGGCGAAGATTTGGAAAAAAACCCGGTTTTTGCGATCGTGCGGAACCAACCGTATCAATTTCTACCCCATCCCGAACAAGTAATCGAAATTACCGTCTCCCACAGACTTTTTAAGCGTATTGATAATTTTCGTTGTATTATCGTAAGGCCCTTCAACATAACAAGGTTCTCCATTGCGACCGAAATTCAAGCCGATTTCGCTGGTTGATTCTCCTAAATGAGCCTTCGACTGCTCGAAATCGCGATGCGGTTCAAAGCCTAATTTTTTGGCATAGGCGATCGCACCCCAAACCAAAGCTTGTGCTTGCTCTAAACTAATCTCCTCGTATCCCAGAAACTGCGAGTAAGCATTCTCAACAAGATTTTTATATTGGCTATCGTTGCAGTTACGTGGCGGCATGGCATCCTTCACTCCCAAGCACCAGTAGTCGATCAAATAAGAGGTTACAACAAAACGATTGTAGCCCTTGGAACGGGTAACCATCACTAAACCCAAACCGCTCATTTCAGAGGTTTCATTGCCCAACAATACCTTCGCAAAATTTACATCGACGAGACATTGAGCAACGGGCAATAACTCTCCTTTTTCGGCGCTAGCGAGGGCTGTTTGTTCTGCCTGAGATATCAGAAATGTACTGACTTCGGATGCTTTCAATCCTAACTTTCGGGCAATTTGTTTGGGCGTTAATTGGCGATCGCGCAGGTTGAGAATTTCTTGTTCTTGTTCGGGTTGCATGGTTTTTCTACTGCTGTCAGGGCAGTGTTCGATCTGAGTAGATCATTGTATCGCGTTTTTGCGACAAACTTCTTAAAATTGCAAAGTTCCAGGAAAAACCCCGGTTTCTTTGATGGTATTATACGATATTTTGTAGGGGCGGGTTCACCAATAATATCTAACAATTACCAACCATCTATATAAACCCGTCCCCACACCACCGATCGCCCACGTCAACCTGAAATTTACATCGCATCACCAAAATTTACATGATGATTTATCGTTGGGTGGGGGCGGGTTTTTGAGATTGTTTGTTTTGGGCGATTATGGTTGGTGAACCCGCCCCTACGGGGATGTATGAAAGAACCTAATTCTGCCCTAATTCTGGCGGCTTCCCCATTAAGCCGGTCATCAAGCGCAATGCTAAAAACCTGACTGGCGGAATTGTCCGCAAACACCACAATCCGAAGCGGCGAAATGCTACAATTGGCAGCCAAGTATTGGAAAACAATCTGTCTAGAAAATCGGTAAATCCTAATACGATTAAGTTTTCTTTTTTGCGCCAGTTGTGATACCGTTTTAATACTCGCAAATCGCCGATGTCTTCGCCTTTTTGGTGCGCTTGTTGCAAGATTTGCCCGATCGCACCTGCGTCTCGAATGCCCATGTTCAATCCCTGGCCGCCCACGGGATGGCAGCAGTGGGCGGCGTCGCCAATGAGTGCTAATCTGGGCAACACGTAGCGATCGCTCTGCATTAACTGCACTGGAAACAAAAAGCGATCGCTCTCCAATTCCAAGCGCCCTAACAGCCCGCCCGTGCGCTGTTCCAACAAAGCTAAAAACTCTGTTTCATCCATTGACTGCAAAGCTTTCGCCTCCGCGTGGGGTGCTGTCCAAACTACTTGACAGCGGTTCCCTGGTAATGGTAAGACTCCCATCGGGCCGCTCGGCCAAAAGCGCTCAAAGGCAATATCATTGTGTGATTTTTCGGCTTTAATAGTGATCGCAACGCAGGATTGCCAGTATTTCCAGCCGCGAGTGCTGATCTTTGCTTCTGTGCGGATGCGCGATTTAGAACCGTCGGCGGCGACTAATAATTTAGTGCGAATTGTGCGAGTTTCGCCCTGTTGTTTGATTTGAATTTCGGCGCAATTAGTTAAATATTTTACCTCGACTACTTCCGCCGGACAAACCCAACTGAAATTAGGGTTTTTTGCTAAACATTCCTGCAAAGCTGACAGCATAACTCGATGCTCGCCAACGTAACCTAATGCTGTTTTTGGTACGGGTAGTTTGCCAGTATTTCCCAAATCCGGGCGGTGGAATTCGACGACTCCGGGATAGTCGCCGTCGCAGAGGCTAATTTGCTCGAAGGTGGTGATTTGCGGCAAGATTTGTTCCCACACGCCGAGGCCTTCTAAGATCATTCCCGATAGCAGGGTGATTGCATAGGCTTGTTTTTTGGCTGCTGCTGCTGCGGGGAGTTGGGTTTCTATGATGGCTATTTTTAATCCTGAATCTTTGAGGGCGCACGCTAAGGTGGCGCCGACTATGCCGCCTCCGACGATCGCGATATCAAAGTCTAATTCCTGGGTTTGCGCGGAGGCTGTTGTTGCAGAAAGTTGGTTTATGGGCATTTTCAAGGGATTTTTTTAAGTGAATAATTATATTTACTCTTGTATTGTAAAGAATTATTTCGATTTTGGGCGATCGACTGAGACGGGGAGATGACTATTTTGCAAGGTGCGACGCTTGCTACTGCGGAGTGTTTTCTGTGGCGATCGCAATTACTGGGTATGTAGTTGGGCTTTAGCCCCAAGAGCGCTGAAGCGCAACTACGTACCTGGTTGGTATGTTGTTGGGCTTTAGCCCCAAGAGCGCTGAAGCGCAACTACGTGCCTCGGAGCGCTGAAGCGCAACTACGTACCTAAGAGCGCTGAAGCGCAACTACGTACCTAAGAGCGCTGAAGCGCAACTACGTGACACTCAGAAATTAATGACTGATGACTAATGACTGATTACTGCTCACCATTTCCTTTTCCTTGATGTTTTCCGTTGCTTGGGCTGATAGATTCTGGGAAATGGGAATCTCTATGATAAACTCTGCACCTTTCCCGGGTGCAGAAACACATTTCAATTTTCCTCGGTGTTTTTCAACTATAATTTGATAGCTGATTGATAGTCCTAAGCCAGTGCCTTTGCCGACGGGTTTGGTAGTAAAAAATGGATCGAACAATTTGCTCATAACTTCAGGATTGATTCCCATCCCGTTGTCGGCAATCCGAATGGTTACTGTGTCTGAATTTGCACTGGTCTTAATCTCAATGGTGTTGGGGCTAGCATATATTTCTGTTGGAGAACGCTTGCTGTTGTATTCTTCGAGGGCATCGATCGCATTTGCTAACAGATTCATAAATACTTGATTGAGCTGACCTGCATAGCACTCGACTTTGGAGAAGCTGCCGTAGTTTTTGATAATCTCGATCGCCGGACGAACTGCATTAGCTTTGAGCTTGTGCTGCAAAATTACTAAAGTGCTTTCGATTCCTTCGTGAATGTCTACTCGCTTCATCTGCGATTCGTCGAGTCGGGAAAAGTTACGCAAGGATACAACTAAGTCGCGGATGCGATCGGCTCCTACTTTCATTGATTCCAAAATCTTCGGAAAGTCTTCTATTAAGTAATCAATTTCTATCTCTTCGGCTGATAAAGCAATTTCCGTGACGGGATTTGGGTATTTTTCCTGGTAAAGGTTGAGCAGATTTAGCAAGTCTTTGGCGTATTGGCTGGCGTGGGTGATGTTGCCGTAGATGAAGTTAATCGGGTTGTTGATTTCGTGGGCGACTCCGGCGACTAGCTGGCCGAGTGAAGAGATTTTTTCGGTTTGGATTAGTTGCGCTTGGGTTTCGTGCAAGTCGCGGAAAGCTTTTTCGAGCTGGGCTGCTTGCGATCGATACTGTGCTGCTGATTGCTTGAGTGCTTCCAATACTTGGACGCGATCGCTAATATCCGTGTGCGTGCCCACCCATTCGCGAATGCTGCCGTCTGTTGCTAAAACTGGGACTGCGCGCACCCAAAAGTGCCTGTAGCTGCCGTCAGACGCCCGCAAGCGGTGTTCGACTTCATAGAGGTTTTTGGTTTCGACTGCGCGCATCCAAGCTTGCAGCGTGAGATCGCGATCGTCTGGGTGAATTGCCGAAAACCAGTTGTTTGTGGCTTCCTCCAAGCTTTGGCCTGTATATGCCATCCAGTCTGTGGGCGCGATCGGCTTTCCTTGTGCGTCTGTGATCCATACGAGTTGCGCGGTAGCAGCGATCAGCGATCGGTATCTTTGCTCGCTTAAACGCAGGGCTGTTTCGGCTTGGAAGCGATCGCTGATGTCGCGGGCGATGGTAGAAATATATGCGAGTTGGCCGTCTGGTGCTGAGTGGGAGATGATGACTTGGCTGACGGGAATTTCAACTCCCGAGGCTGACACGAAGGCTGTTTCTCCACTCCAAACACCGCCTGAGATTGCGGTGGCGATCGCTTGCTGGAAGGTGCTGCGGGCTGAGGCTGCGGCAAATTCTCCAACTTGTTTGTTCGATATATCTTCGTTTTCGTCGATACCCACCATTTTTCTGCCTGCTTTGTTCATGTAAACAGCGTGCCCGTCGAGATCGCAGATACCTACAAAATCCGGCGTTGCTTCGAGAATTGCTGCCAGACTTCTGTTGGCGACTTCTGCTTGTTTGCGATCGGTAATATCCCGCGCGATGCTAACTATACCGCTGATTTTTCCTTGCCCGTCTCGGTAAGCGTTTTTTGTCGAAAGAAATGTCCGCAATTTTCCTTGAACTGGCAATTCTTCTTCCATTACTTGCGTTTTTCCCGCTGTCACGATCTGGCGATCGGTTTTGGTAATATTGGCCGCAATTTCCGCAGGAAATAACTCGCTGTCATCTCGGCCGATAATGTCGTCAAAAGACTTGCCAATGATGCTAGCTCCCGCAGCGTTGAGCATCATGTAGCAGCCCTGAATATCTTTGACAAATAGGGCGGTCGGCGTACTGTTAATGACTGTGAGCAACAGGTTGTAGTTTTTTTGGAGCGCCTGCTCTGTTGTGTGAGAATCGAGAATTTGCTGCTGCAATTGCTCGTTAGCAAGTTGGAGTTCAAGAGTCCGTTTCTCAACTTGACTTTCTAAGTCTGATTTAGCTTTGATCAGCCCCAGTTGGGTTCGATAGCGCCTTCGGTCTGCGGTGCAGAGACTTTTCGCATTCTGCCAAATCAGAACAGTAAAAACGATCGCGTTCAATACGCTTAACAGCGATATTCCTAGCTCCGGGGAGTAGGCTTGCAACCGCTCTCCCGAGATGATGAAGTAACCAGCCAAAGTCGGAATAACCATCGCCTGTGGCAACAACCGCCTTGCCATGATGCCGCCCGCGCGATCGCTCACAATTACTGCTATCAATCCTCGCTCTGGACTAGCAAATAAAATCCCCAGGCTCAGTAACATAAATGCTACGGAGGTGTGCAAAGCCATTCCTGTATAGCCAATTGTGTAAAAGAAAGGTTTGCCGTAGATGTAGCCGATCAAACCCAGATATGCAATTAAAAATGCACAACAGCTTAAGATTTGAACCCGCAGGTATTTGGGGCGGCGTAGAGACAGCAGCAGCAAGGCAGTTCCCTGCAATAAAAAAGCAGTGGCAGTATTCGGCGCCATCCGTCCCGGTGCTGAGATACTTGTGAGGTTAGAATTGTCTTTAAATAGCAGTTGGTCGATGCCTAAGTCTAAATTAGAGCTATATTGAATTAGGGTGAATAGACTGATTAATATAATTAAAAGTGAACTGGAAACAATTAAAGCTTTATCTATTTTTTGAGCTTTAATTGTTGTTGATTTGGCACGCCTGCGCTGTTGCAGAAACAGAGACAATCCGCTCAAAATAAAGCAGACCGCTGTGTTGGCTTTCATGCTCGGGAGTTCTGGAAAAATGCTCTTTAAGAGTTGCAGGTCGAAGATCCAACCCAACATGACTGTACAGCCGATCGCGATTACTGCAATACCAGCCTTTTTGGAAAAAGACTGGAGTGCTGCAATTGGGGTTGAGGGCGGCTGCACTTTTTGCGATCGTTCAAAAAATTCCAATTTCTCGCTCCCTCAAATTATGTGGGTTTCTAGGTGTTGAAGGTAACAATAAACACTCTACTTATATTGTTGCTAGATATACCAAGCTGCTTAAGAGATTGTTAAAACTGCGTAGATAGCACATAATACTAACTATGTTATCTAACTTGAGATAGAGTGTCAACTAAAGTAACAGGCTTTGATGTATAAGGCATTGGTCAGAATTCAATAATTTTTCTTGATTGTTAGTTAAAATAAAAAATTATTTTTTCTTTCGGATTTGTCCTTATTGTTTGTTACTTATTCCTTGTTCCTGCGAGGTGGTAAAAAGTGCGATCGCCCGATTCATCTTCCGGGCAGAGTGTTTTTACTCACTCATTCGAGGGGTAATGGTAAAGGATTGTGCGATCGACTCCGCAGGGCGCTCACAACAAAAATAGCAGTCGGATTGTCAACCGGCTGCTGTCGCTGTGGTTCGTGTTCTGCTATCAGTTGGCTCCGCTAACCTCACAAAAGATAAAACTGTGCGCTTGAAACCAATCCTACACAAACTTTCGTCCGCTTTCGCAGACTCAAGAGGGGGATATTCAAGCCGGATTTGGTATCAAATCTGACCTCAACGGTGTTGGGTTTCCTTCTTTCATTAATGACTGTTGACTGTTGACTGCTGACTGCTGACTGTTGACTGTTGCTAGTAATTAGTTAACGGTTGTGTGTTGTTAGTAAGTAATTAACGATATTACTGGTTATTAGTTACTGGTTATTAGCACGAAATAACCAATAACTAATAACCAATAACCAATAACTAATAACTAACAACCAATAACCAATAACCAATAACCAATAACTAATGACTAATGACTACAGACCAAATTTTGAACTGCTTCCAAAGCTTCGGTTGCTGACTGGTAACGCTGGGGGAAAGAGTACAGCACCATCTGGTCTAAAATGCTAGCAAGCTCCGGCGTCACGGTTGCATTTTTCTGCCAAATAAGATTGCCTAAATTATCGACTTTGAGTTGTTTCGGGCGCATCCCTGTCAAGGCTTGAATCCCGATGATCCCAACAGCATAAATGTCGCTGCAAAATTTCGGTGCGCCGATGGCTTGTTCGGGAGGAATGTATTCTTGATGAGTGCCGCCGCCGCGCGATTTGGTTTGACCGTTGCTATTTTGGGAGGTATTAATTTCTTTGACGGCCCCAAAGTCAATTAATACAATCTTGTTATCTGGTGAGCGCTTGATTAAGTTTTGAGGGTGCAAATCGCGGTGAATTACATTTTCTTTGTGAACGAAGACTAGCACTTCTAAGATATCTTTCAACAAAGCAATAACTTGATGTTCTTTCCAGGGTTGACCTTCGATGAGTTCTTGATACAGTGGTTGTCCTTCGATGAATTGATAGACTAAATAAAAATATCCATCTTCTTCAAATCGAGCTAACAATTCTGGTATGCGATCGTGTTGGCCTAAGCGATATAACACTCGCGTTTCTAGATCGAATAGCTTGCTGGTTTTCTCTGACTGGCTTTTCAGGCGCTTGACGAGACACAAAGGTCGATCGGGCAAATTTTCATCTTCAGCGAGATATGTATCGCTGTACTCGGTGCTGACTAAGTGTTCTCGGATTCGGTAACGCATCCGCAGCAGCCTTTGCAAGATCGGATCGACAGATTTAACAGGTTTTGTGCCTTTTTCTAGAGATCTCATGATACAGTCCCAAAGATTTGCTCCGACTACTCTTTCTTCTGGTCGAATAATTTCTGCTTGCTTCAATACCTTGGTGAGGTCTTTCCACAATTTGTAGCCGACATATCGCCCCAGGTATCCCACTGTGTACCCGCGGGCGATCGGATCGTTTTGCTGAATTTCTTGATACGTCAAACCAGTTAAAACGCCTTTAATTATCGACTGCTGCAACCGACTCAGGTTTTTTTCTGTTTGTTGGTATACCAGGTTGTCCAAAAAAGTTATTGCTTCTTCTACCGTCATAGGCTTCATATTTTAAGTGATTTGTACGGGAGTCACGCATTTTTCTATGCTTAAGTTTCTGTTATACATGATTTGACTTAACTTTGATAGCTTTGTCTACTGATTGAAATATATTTTTATAAATATGACTTTTATGACTTTAAGTTATGACTTTTATGAATTGACATGATTCATAGTTGCGATTATTGTATCAAGTACAAGTTTTAAATAGAGAATATATTCCCAAATTAGCACGTTGCAATTTTGACTGTACCCAATTAAAAAAAATCCTTAGTTAGCTTTTTACCCAGAGCGAAGCCGAAGGGCTGTCTTCCTTCTATAACTACAGCAAAGTGCGATCGACTCGGTACCGATCGTAGCGTTACTTTAATCGGCGCCAGCGGTAACGATTTTATCAGCGGCAGATAATCAAGTGTTGGCAACGGTGACTGGGTTCAATAGTTTGGTTACTGCATCGGATTTCGTGTTGCTGTAGATTCATTTTTTTAGATTCCCTACTTTTGCAAGGAGTGGGGAATCTCGCAACTACGATTTTTTCTGGATGATTTTACCGCAGAGGGCGCAGAGAGCGCAGAGGATAAGAGAGAGATAATCTTAAGAAGGAATAAGAAGGAAGAAGGAAGAAGGAAGGAAGAAGGAAGAAGGAAGAGGGAAAAAGGGGAGAATTGGAGAATTGAAGAGAGGGAGAAACGGCTATTAATGCCCAATGCCCGGGAGCATCTCAGTTTTGTAAAAAGCATTTTTTTTATTGTAGTGCTGTCCTCGCTCGCGTATTGTACAATACGCGAGCGGGGACAGCACTGTAAATGCAAAACTGAGATGCTCCCCAATGCCCAATGCCCAATGCCCAATTCCCAATTCCCAATTCCCAATTCCCAACTACTTAATCTTGTTTACGTAGCCCCACAAACTGTAATCGCGACTCAGCCAACCCCGGAAAAAAGCCATTTGACTCGGATCTTCTTGCACTCGTTTGTAGCGGTAAATAATCCGTTCGTTAATCATTTGCAGCGCCGTATTTTTGTTATTAGCAGATTTTAGTGCATCCCTCGTGCGCGCATCAAAAACACCAGTTTGCGGCAATCCTAAAGCTTGCTGCAAAAATGTAATAGAATTGTTAATACCAAAATTAACAGCAGTGTCAAACATGACGATCGCCAAAGCAGGCTGCATCGTACCCGACAGGCTCGAATCCCAGTAATATTTATAAATTTCCATGAGCTCTGCTTCCGACATCTGCGTCACGTCGAGGGGTGGCAGCCCGCGACTGTAGCGGTAGGAGTTGTATTCCGTTTGCAGGATGCCCCGATAGGTTCTGCCGCCCTTATCTGCGGGGTGATTGCTGAATCCGCCCTCAAAATATAGGGTGAAATAAAGGGCTGTTTGAAATAGTCGCTGCCGAAAGTCGGCTGTCTGCTTTTGCGCGAGAGTCTTTTGGGCAAAGGGTAAGGGGATTGCTAAGGCTAACAAGAGTATCCCCAGCAGGAGGTTTGGTTTCCACTTGATGTGATGTTGGCGCTGTGTCGCTTGCTTCTCGCTCATAAATTATCTGTGACGATCGCCCGTAGTTCCGATAAAACTGCTACTCTGCAAAATAATCTAAATTCAACCTTTAACTTGATAGCACAGATAGGGCGCCAAATGAATTCCGATTTTCGCAACCAATCCGAAACACCCCAATTAGAAGATGCTGCATCGCTGACTGTCGTTGCAGAAACTTATTACTCTGAAGGCAATTTAGCAGCCGCCGTGGCTGCTTGTCGCCGAGCTCTGGAATTGCAACCGAATTGGGCGGCGGCTTACGTGACAATGGGCAATGTGCAGCAAGCAAGCGGCCAGATTCAGGAAGCAATGCGGTTTTATTCGGAGGCGATCGCCCTGAATCCCGATTTTGCTGAGGCTTATGCTAATTTGGGGAGTATGCTCTACAAACAAGGGCATTTCGTGGAGGCGATCGTTAATTACCAAAAGGCGATCGAACTTAAACCAACTTTGGCTGCTGCTTACTGGAATTTGGCAGGCGCACTGAAGCAGCAAGGGCAGTCGGATGCAGCCGTAGCCTACGAGCAAAAAGCCCTAGAACTCAATCCCCATCTAGCTCAGGTAGATTTTCACATAAATTTAGGCGATAAATTAGCGCGGCAAGGGAAGTTAGACGAGGCTGTGGCTGCATGGCAACAGGCGATCGCATTTAAACCCGATTTACCCGAAGCCTACTGTCAAATTGGCATAATTTTGCGCCACCAGGGCAAAACAAAAGAAGCCATACCCAACCTGCAAAAAGCCCTAGAAATCAAACCAGATTTTATTGCCGCCCACCAACATTTGTGCGGCATCCTCCGAGATACTAGCGATTTAGCAGCCGCGCGGCAAGCCGTACACAAATACAGCCAAATGTGCGCCGAAACCGATCCAATTATGACGGCGATTTACTACGTCAGCACCTATCAAGTCTCGGGATTGAATCAAATTGCGCGCGATCGATTTTTAGAGTTAGAGTCGTACTTGCAACAAAACTTAGAAACGGCTAGCTCGGTAGAAATTAAATCGCTTTATGCAAACTTCTTATTCAGCACGCCCTACGTGCGAGATGACTTAGCAGCCAACTCTAAACTTTACAGATTAATTGCCCAAAAGTATATCGAAAAATGTATCAAACCTAATTTTTCTCAACCCGCAAATTACAGTTTCAAACCACAATCCCCAGCCAGCAAATTAAAAATTGGGTTTTTGTCCAATCACTTCAGCCGTCATTCTGTAGGTTGGTGCAGCGCTGACATCATTCGCGAATTGTCCGAGTTCACACCCAATTTATATCTGTACGCTTCCGAAAGAATTACTCCTGACGATCGCACTCAGCAATTTGATAGTTTGGGCAAACTCACTTTCCCCAAAACTTACCCAAACGGACTTGCCAATTCCGCAGAAATTATCAACCAAATTCAGCAAGATGAATTGGATATTTTAGTCGATTTAGATTCTCTCAGCGTCCCAATTCACGCTGAAATTCTTCACCAAAAACCCGCACCAGTTTGTGTCTCTTGGCTCGGATTTGACGCCCCTTACATATCCTCAGAAAATTACTTTCTTACCGACTGGCATTCGCACCCAGCAGGTAGGGAAAAATATTATGACGAGCAGCTAATTAGAATGCCGGATTCCTTTGTCGCAGTGTCAGGTTTTCAGAGGTATGGAGTCGATCCGGTGGCGTTGAGAAAGTCGAATCGCATCGGTTTAGATCAAATAGTTTACTTGTGCGTCACTCCCGGCAGAAAATTCAATTCCGACTTAGTAAAAGCACAAATTGCGATTCTCAAACAAGTGCCGAACAGTATTTTAATTCACAAAGCTTTGGGCGATGCTGCCGTATTTGAAGGTGCGTACCATCAAGCTTGTGAAGCTGAGGGAGTTAGCCGGCACAGAATTAAGTTTTTGCCCAGGTTTGCTACGGAGGAAGAACACAGAATTGTCTATTTGCTGGCCGATGTTTTGTTAGATTCTTATCCTTATAATGGAGGTACTCACACTTTAGAGGCTTTGTGGTTTAATTTGCCGGTGGTGACTCGCACCGGAGAACAGTTTTTGTCGAGAATGGGTTATTCGTTTTTGCAGGCTTTGGGAATTGAAACTGGTGTGGCTTGGTCTTGGGCTGAATATGTGGATATGGGTGTAAAATTGGGTAAAGATGGTGAATTAAGAAAGGCAATTCAAGCACAGTTGATGAAATCTAAAGACGCAGCCAATTTGTCGCCGTTGTGGAATCCGAAAAAGTTTGCTGGTGATATGTATGCGGTGTTTGAAAAGTTAGGCAAAGTCAATTCCCAAAAGTAGGAAAACGGCACAGTAGATTGTCCTCGGTTGCCTATCCTTACCGAGGCAAAAATAAACTAGATTGTATCAAATCTGGTCAATAGATCGTGATTGTTGTAGGGGCTGGTTCACCCTGATATTCAACACAAATCCTAAATCCAATAAACCCGCCCCGACCGGATATTACGATCGACCGGACATGATATCATATCAAATCAAATCCGGTTACATCGTCGGGCGTAGGGGCGGGGCGGGTTTATATAATTTGTCGATACTTATCTAATATTTCGGCGAACCCGCCCCTACAGAACTCGATCGAATACCAGGACGAATTAAACGGAAATGATCTAAAATCTCACATCTAAAATGTCAAATAATATGAGTTCAACACTGCCAACAATTAAGTTTTTGAAACAGCCGACTTCGCCAGCTTGGATCGAACAGGCGATCGCCCATTTGGATACAATCTTATTAGATCATTCTCATTGCGAGCGGAAAGCGGCCGGAGTAGCGTTAAATTTAATGTTTCGCTACCCAGCGCGGGAAAAATTGGTGCGGATGTTAACCGCCATCGCCCGCGAAGAATTGGAGCATTTCGAGCAAGTCAACCAGCGCTTAGAAGAGCGCGGGATCGCTTTGGGCCCTTTGGCTGCGCCTCCCTACGGTGGGGGTTTGTCCGCCCAAATTCGCAAGCAGGAACCGGAGAGACTTTTGGATTCTTTGTTGGTTTCTGGTTTGATTGAAGCGCGGAGTCACGAGCGGTTGGGGCTGCTAGGCGAACACTGTCCCGACGCAGAATTAGCTAAGTTTTACCGCAGTTTGATGGCTTCGGAAGCGCGCCATTACGGGGTATATTGGATTTTGGCAACAACTTATTTCGATCGCGCTCTTGTTATTGAGCGGCTGGAGCAATTATCATTGATAGAGAGCGAGTTGCTGGCAACTCTTTATCCTGAACCGAGAATTCATAGTTAAAAGTTGGGTGCATTTCCAGACTGTAAAACACTAATTATCAGTAAAATTACAGTTGCCAAAGTCCAAAAATAAGTATAATTAGTAACAACTAATGAGAACCCAACATCGGGATTTTTTAATTCGTTCGTGGGAAACGCGCGATCGGGCTGAGGCATTCCATTTAATTCAGAATGTTTTGGTAGAGTACGGTTTACAATGCGAAGTTCATGGCGCAGATCGAGATGTCTATGATGTAGAACTACACTATCAGAAGAAGGGCGGGGAATTTTGGGTAGTTGAAAAGCACGATCAAATAGTCGGTACGGCGGCTTACTATCCCATCGAGCGCGGGAAGAATGCTGTGGAAATTCGCAAAATGTATATTTTGCCAGCAGCAAGGGGACAAGGTTTGGGGAAATTTTTACTGCAAGAATTGGAAAGTAAAATAATGGCTCGCGGCTTTGATGAAATCTGGATCGAAACTGCTAGCGTTCTCAAAGAAGCTGTTAAAATGTACGAAACTAGCGGATATCTACCGACAACGGGTGTGGAAACAGCAAGGTGCGATCGGGTTTACGTAAAATCTCTCGGCGTCAACAAGCTAGAATAGAGATTCGCGATCGCTTGGAAATAGTAATAATGCTTTCAGTCATCTGAAACAACAAAAGCAGGATAAAAACCAATGACTATCCTCACAGAAAATTCTCAATCTCAAAATAACACTAGCAACAAATTGCTAGACGGCCCTAAACAGGGGAGATTTGTTCAGACAGTCCGGGGGATTTTAAATCCCCTCTATTATTTAGAGAAAAATTATAAGACATACGGCGACATTTTCACCACCCAATTCAGCAACTTTCCGCCCCAGGTAGTTATTAGCAATCCTCAAGCAATTCAAGAAATTTTCACAGCGGATAGTAAATTCTTTGAATCTGGTACGGGAAACCAAGTAACGTTACCTTTAGTAGGCCCCAATTCCTTATTGTTGTTAGATGGCGATCAACATTTGCAGCAGCGCAAGCTTTTAATGCCACCTTTGCACGGTGAACGTATGAAAGCTTACGGAGAAATCATCCGCGACATCACCGAAAAAGCAATTAATACTTGGACTCCTGGTAATACTTTCGTCGCCCAAGCAACCATGCAAAACATTTCTTTGGATGTGATTTTGCACGCAGTTTTTGGGCTGAGCGAAGGAGAACGCTACCAACAAATTCACCAATTAATGGTTGATATGTTCAGCGTGTTTAGTAATCCATTAAATGCTACCTTTTTGCTGGTAAAGTCACTGCAAAAAGACTTGGGGGCTTGGAGTCCTTGGGGACGGTTTTTGCGGCAGAGACAGCGTTTGGATGAACTGCTTTATCAAGAAATTCGCGATCGCAAAACTCAATCTCAACCCTTGGGCGAAGACATCCTCAGCTTGTTGGTTTCAGCCCGCGACGAAGCCGGAGAGCCGATGAGCGATGTTGAATTGCGCGATGAATTAATGACAATGTTATTCGCGGGACACGAAACTACAGCTACAGCTTTAGCCTGGGCTTTGTATTGGATTCACTATCTCCCGGAAGTTCGCGAAAAACTGCTGCAAGAACTCTCTTCTATTGATGTTGACAATTGCGATGGGATGGAAATTGCTAAACTGCCGTATTTGAATGCTGTCTGTTCGGAAACGCTGCGAATTTATCCGATCGTATTTTTTGCATTTCCGCGCGTTCCGCAAGCTCCGATGCAGTTAATGGGTTATGATATTCCTCAAGGAGTGATGCTTTCTACCTGCATTTATTTGGTTCATCACCGAGAGGATCTTTACCCCGAACCAAATCGTTTTAAACCAGAACGTTTTCTAGAAAGGCAATTTTCACCTTACGAATATTTGCCGTTTGGGGGAGGGAACCGTCGCTGTATTGGCGCGGCATTTGCGATGTTTGAAATGAAGTTAGTTTTGGCGAAAGTGCTGTCGCGATATTCTTTGGAACTTGCAGAAAATCGTCCGATTTTGCCAGTACGCCGCGGTTTGACAATGGCGCCCGCTGGCGGTGTGCGTCTGGTGGTAAAGGGTAGTTTGTCGTAGTGTCGTAGGGTGCGTCAGTATGCGCGATATTTGGTGATGTTGAGAAGCTAGTGGCTGACGCACCATAGTTTGTTGAAAGGTGCGTCAGCTTACAGGATTTTCTGGGGAGCATCTCAGTTTTGTATTTACAGTGCTGTCCCCGCTCGCGTGCTTACAAGCACGCGAGCGGGGACGCTCGCACTACAAGAAAAAATGCTTCTTGCAAAACTGAGATGCTCCCATTTTCTGTGCTATTTGAATCCCTAACTGACGCACCCTACGAATAACCAATAACCAATAACCAATAACCAATAACCAATAACTAATTTCTTTTTTGCCGCAGCGGAATCTCGATCGCAAATTCGGAACCTTCTCCCAATACAGAATTGCAGGTCAGCTCGCCTCCGTGTTTTTCTACGACAATAGAGTGCGAAATCGCCAATCCTAAGCCTGTGCCTTTGCCGATGGGTTTTGTGGTGAAAAATGGGTCAAACAAGCGCCGTTTCACGTTTTCGCTCATCCCGGGGCCTGTGTCAGCTATCCGCATCATTACGCAGTTATTGTCGGTTACTTCGGTGCGAATTCTAATTGCTAAATCCTTCCCTTCCTTGCATTCTGGTTTATTTGTCTCCATTTCCAATGCGTCGATCGCATTGCTCAACAAATTCATAAATACTTGATTTAACTGGCCGGGATAACATTCAACTAAAGGCAAGTTACCGTATTCTTTAATAATATTAATTTGCGGGCGATCGGCTTTATTCTTTAGGCGATTTTGCAAAATCATCAGCGTGCTTTCTATGCCTTCGTGAATGTCAACTTGCTTCATTTCGGCTTCGTCCAATCTTGAGAAAGTCCGCAGGCTCAAAACTATGTCGCGGATGCGATCGGCTCCGACTTTCATAGATGTGACAATTTTTGGTAAATCTTCAAAAATATAATCAATTTCCAAGGATTCTCTGGCATTTAAAATTGCTGCACTAGGCTGGGGGTATTCACGCTGGTAAAATTGCAGCATTTTTAGCAAGTTTTGAGTGTATTCGCTGACGTAGCTGAGATTACCGTAGATAAAGTTAACTGGGTTGTTGATTTCGTGGGCGACACCTGCTACTAATTGTCCCAAACTAGACATTTTTTCACTTTGAATTAATTGAGTTTGGGTGCGTTGAAGTTGGTGTAAAGTTTGTTCTAGCTGTTGAGTTTGAGCTTGAGCTAATCGAGCGGTTGTGCGGGTTTGGGTGTACAATTTTGCGTGGTCGATCGCGATCGCAATTTGAGCAATCACCGCTTGCATCAGTTCGACTTCTGAGTCGCTCCAATGTCGCACATACAAAGCCTGATAGCACGTAATCGCCCCAATATCGCCGGAAGCAGTGTGAATTGGTAGCGACAGCACTGAGTTAACTTCTATTGCCTGGAAAGCTTGGCGCAATTCTACATTGTCAAAAGTGCTAACATCATCAACTTGCAGAATTTCTCGGCGCAAAATTTGTTCTACTCCTGCACTAGATGTGTCCTCTACAACATAAGTACCTAGGAAACTTGGCAAAGCTACATTTTTGGCTTCGCAGACTATATTCCAAACCGGAGGATTGCTGTTGGGACGGTACCAAGTGAAGATGCACCAATCTGGCTGCATGAGATTGTGAATTTCTTGAACGGCGGTTGCTAAAATTGTGTCTAAATCTAAAGAAATGCGAATTTGGTTGGCTATTTGATTGAGTAGTTGTTCTCTCTGAGCTTGCTGTCTGAGGGCTTGTTCCGATCGCACTAATGTTTCTTCTGCAAGGAAGCGATCGGTTAAATCTTGGACGACTGCTTGAATAACGCTTTCATTTCCAACTTCGATGACTGTCAGCACGACTTCTGCGGGAAAATTCGTACCGTCTAAACGCTGGTGAACCCAATCAAAACGGTGATTACCACATTCAAAGGCGATCGCCATCATCTCATTCGCCATGCTCAAAGAGTCTCTGCCGTTGGGTTGGAAAGGAGGCGACAATTCGCCTGGATTCTTGCCGACAAACTGCCCTTGGCTAGTGGCTCCAAATAGTTCTATGGTGGCGTTGTTGACATTGCGGATACCGTTTTCATCTAACATTAAAACAGCCAAGCTGGTTGATTCGTAAAGTAATCGAAATTTGGCTTCTGACTGCTGTAATGCGGCTTCTGTTTGCTTGCGATCGGTAATGTCGGCAACCATTGCCAAAGCGCCGATATAGCGCCCTTCTTTGTCTGGCAATGGATTAGTAGAAAGCATCGCCCACAACTCGCTCCCGTCTCGGCGCAGGAACTTAAAATCGTGCTGTTCGCGAATTCCTTGACTGCGGCGGTTGAGATTGGCTTGGGCGATCGCGATGCCTTCTGCATCCATGAAAGCAAATAGTGACTGCCCGATCGCATCCTCTGCGGTGCAGCCTAGCATATCAGCCATTTTTTGGTTAACAAAAGTAGTTTTACCCTCCGCATCGATCATCCAAATGCCTTCATCGGCTGTTTCGACAATGCAGCGATATTTTTCTTCGCTTTCTCTGAGGGCTTCTTCTGCTAATTGGCGAGCCGTAATGTTTTGAGTCATTAGCAATCCGCCGGTGATTTCTTGCCGTTCGTTTCTGACTGGCAAAGTATAAGCGAGGTAAATGCGATCGCCGTAAGTAAATTCTGTAACAACTGTTTCTCCAGCCAGGGCCGCCAGATAATTTGGCTCGACAGCAGCGCAAAAATCCGGCTGGAATACTTCCCAGATTGTCTTGCCTTCCATTAACTCTTTAGAAAGCCCCACTCCTGCTAATTCTGTGCCTTCTACCAGGGTAAAGCGCATTTCGCGATCGAACAGCATCACCGCACTGTTGGGAATGTTGCTTGCCATAGTGCGGTAGAGCTGTTCGCTTTTTTGGAGGGCTGCTTCTGCTTGTTTGCGATCGCTAATGTCAATAACCAGTGCACCCATGCCGATCGCCTCACCGTCTTTGTCGAGTAGAGGAAAATAAGAAGCTGTCATGTGTCGCATAATCCCCGGATTTCTGGGATTCTCAGCGCTCATTTCCATGTTAATTAGAGGTTGCTTGGTTCTCAATATTTGTTCGTATAAAGGCTCTACCATTGGAGCGATTTCCGGCAATATTTCGCGTAAAGTCTTGCCAATGTGTTCAGCAGGACTCAGGCTATTTATTTCGGCTAGAAATTGATTAATTTGCACGTACCGAAGTTGGGAATCAAAAATGCAAAATCCTGCGGGTGCCTCCTGCAAAAAGGAATCAAATAGTGCTTGTCTCTGTGCTAATTCTTGTTCTATTTTTTTGCGATCGCTAATGTCTCTGATGCAGCCGACACTTCCAATAATTTCGCCACGAACGTCTTTTAACAGAGAAAGTGACAAGTGCGAGTAAAAATTTTCTCCAGACTTGCGCTGCATGGTAATCTCTAGATCCGACTCGCCTGTTTCTTCTAGCTGTTGAGCCACTAATATAGATAGTAATTCTCGCTGTTCTTGCAGATAAAGTAGAGCAATATTTTGACCGATTACTTCACTATTCTCATATCCGTAGAGTCTTTGAGCCTGTTTATTCCAACTGGTGATTGAGCCGCCAGCATCCGTGCAAATTACGGCTTCGCGAATTTGCTCTAAAATCTGATTTTGGAGTTGCAGTTGCGATTTTGCAAGTTCGAGTTCGGCGATTTTTTCTTGGAGTAGTTCGTGAGTTTTTGCCAACTCAGTATTCTGGTTTTCCAGCAATTTTTCTAGATGACAATTGCAGTGCGACGGCGCTGATTCCAGCAGCTCGCTATTTTCAGGCTCCCAATTAACAACTTGTTCAGCACTCAACCAAATCGCCCACTCTCCGTCTGTTTCAATTGCCCGCTCCGACACTCGCACGGGTACGAGATGGTTGTTTTTATGTTTGTATGCTGCTGCACACGTGCCCGCGCACCTATTTTTGGTTGGAATTTCTAGATACTTGTCTCTGGCAGTACACTGTGTTTGCACAATTTCCCAGTAGTTGAGGTTGAGAGTTTCTACAACTGTCCGACCAATAATATTCGCAAAAGCTGGATTTACGTCAAGAAAAGTCCCGTCCGTCCGGCACAATGCCAGCCCGAGCGGGGACGGTTCTAATAATTTGCTGTTGCTGCGCTCTTCTCCTAACTGGCTTTGCATCTGACCTAGCTGGGCTTGGGATAATTAATTATATCTTTATTATGTCGATTATCTGGTTTATTGGTGTGATTTTTATCACTCAGCAAAAAAGCAGGAAGAAGGAAGTTCGGCAACGGATTGTATAACGGATTTCATTCAGTTGACAGTTGACAGTTGACAGTTGACAGTTGACCGCTTGAGGGCAACTTCTACCTGGAAGTCCGAGGATTGGAGTAATGAATCGTCTGATTTTAATTTATCCCTAAAACGGAGAGGCTTTCAACCAATGATTTCTGGTAAGGGATAGATGTTGAGGTTCGGGGGCAGAAGGAAGAGGTTAAAGGTTCGAGGTTCGAGGGAAGTTCGGCAACTAGCAGTGTACGGAATTTAATGCCGATCCGCTGAGGGAGGAGAGAGGGACAAAGAGAGGATGGGGAAGAAAAAAGGAGTAAGAATGAACGGGAAGGAGGAAACGGAGAATGAGAATAAACCAGAAAAATCCCAAAACAAGAAGTACAAAACTGCGACAAAGACCATGAATTTATACATGGTATCTTCCCCCTTCCTTCTTCCCTCTTCCCTCTTTTCTCCCTCAACTGTCAACTATTCTCGACTGTCAACTGCTTTCCTGCTTTCGGAGTCAACTGTCAACTGTCAACTGTCAACTGTCAACTGTCAACTGTTCCTTCTGTTAATCGCGGGCGATACCTTCGGATCGGGCGGCCAACTGCACTGCACCGGCGACAGCAATGGCAACTCGCTCGTCAAAAACTGAGGGTATAATGTGTTCTTTGTCAAGCTGTGAAGGACTGACTAAAGAGGCGATCGCGTAAGCTGCACCTAGATACATACTGGTCGTAATCGTGCGAGCTTTGCAGTCCAAAGCACCTCGAAATATCCCCGGAAACGCCAAAACATTGTTAATTTGATTCGGGTAATCGCTGCGTCCGGTAGCAATAATCGCCGCATCCTCCATAATTAATTCTGGCTGAATTTCGGGAATGGGATTTGCCATGGCAAAAACGATCGGATTCTCGGCCATCGATCGCACCATCGATCGCGTGAGCACGCCAGGGGCGCTGACACCTAAAAATACATCCGCACCGGCGATCGCATCTTCCAAAGTACCGCTCGAAGCTACAGCAAATTCCAGTTTTTCTGGGTTCATATCCGTGCGATCTTTGGAAAGGACGCCTTTGGAGTCGCACATGATGATGTTTTCGGCACCTGCTTTCCGCAGCAAACGGGCGATCGCGACTCCGGCCGCACCGGCGCCGTTAATTACGATACACACTTCTGCCATTGTTTTTTTGACGAGTTTCAAGGCATTAATTAATGCTGCCAAACTAACAATCGCAGTTCCGTGTTGATCGTCGTGAAAAATCGGAATATTTAAGGTTTCCCGCAATCTTGCTTCAATTTCAAAGCAGCGAGGTGAAGAAATATCTTCGAGGTTAACACCACCAAAAACCGGGGCGATATTCTGCACTGTGCGAATAATTTCGTCAGTATCTTGGGTATTCAAACAGATAGGAAAGGCGTCAATTCCGGCAAATTCTTTAAATAGCATGGCTTTGCCTTCCATGACTGGCAGGGCGGCTTCGGGCCCCAAGTTTCCCAGTCCCAAAACTGCGCTACCGTCGGTAACAATGGCAACAGTATTTTGTTTGATAGTCAGGTTGTAAACTTGTTGGGGGTCATTGGCGATCGCAGTACAGATGCGAGCGACTCCTGGAGTGTAGGCCATTGCCAAATCTGACTGGCGTTTGAGGGAAATTTTGCTTTCTACGCTGATTTTACCGCCGCGGTGCAGGTTGAAAGTGCGATCGTACACGTCGATCACTTTGATATCCGCTAGCGCTTTCACTGCTTGGACTATTTCTTCGCTGTGCTCGGTGCTGTAAGCATCGACGGTGATATCGCGAACTGTAGTGGCGCGGGTTTGCTCGATCAAGTCGATTTGGCCAAAGTTGCCGCCCACAGAGCCGATCGCACTGGTGACGCTTGCTAGCATTCCCGGCTGGTTCGGCAGAGCAACGCGAATCGTTAAACTAAAGCTAGGGTTCGGTGTCAGTTTTACCATGATGGCTTGATTGGAGATTTGAGAATTGCAATCTTAGATTTTATCGCCAATGCTAGGCATAAAATTTAATAATTCAATTTTTCAACTTAAATTTTTAACAAATTCTATGAGCCTGGGATGCGATCGCACTATATATCCCCTTCAACAGTTGACAGTTGACAGTTGACAGTTGACAGTTTGAGATCGACCTCTACCTAGAAGTCCGAGTATTGAAGCAGTAAATAATTTTGTTTTATTTCCCCCTGCTTAAGGAGGAGGCTTTAAACCCATTCTTCTTGGTAAACTGCGTCAGTTTCTCTGTGTTTAAATTGTGGCGAAGCATGACCGCATATAAATTATTAGTTATCATCCCATATTTTCTGCGGTCATGCTTCGCCCCTACGGATGTATTCGCCAAACCCAGATGCACCCGACTGATGCACCCTACTAACTACTAACTATCTATTTTTTCCAATATTTCTGCTCGCTGCAAACTTAATGAATGTCAAGCAAAACTCTCTTTTGCAACGAGCAGTAAATGCACCTAATTCAACCTAAAATATCTCTTGTTAAAAAGCTTGCTGTGTATATCTTCTGCCCTCGAACCTCTTCCTTCTTTTGACGCGATCGCGTAGCCGAAGCAAGCCTTCTTCTCTCTTCCTTGACTTTTAAATCCGTTACATTCCGTACATTGCAAGTTCGGATGAACTTCCTTCTTCCTGATGACTGATGACTAAGACGGCGGGCCTGCACCATCCACCGCCCCTACCAACTAACTAACAGCTAACAACTGTCAACTGTCAACTGTCAACTGTCAACTGTCAACTGTTTGCTATCTTTTGAAGCGAGACACCGAGGAAAGTTAGTGCGGCTTTTTGGCGGCTTTGATTGGGGAGCTAAAAAGTAGATGCACGGCTGCTTGAGCCGGCAGGTAAAAATCAGATCGACTGATAAGCGGGCATGAAGGTATGTTAATTGTGCCTGCTTGTTGAACAATCTTTGATAGCGAGTGCAACCTTGCTTTCGATCGAATTACCTGCACGCTTTGCCCTGATGATTCCAGGGATTGTTACTAAGTAGGCAATGTCTCCCGCGCCGGTACTGGCACAGGTTCGGCGCAACACAGCAAGTTGCTGGTTGCTAAGTGTCAATTTTACCGATCGCTCGCAGCATCAGCACACATAATTGTAAAGAATTTGCAAGCGAGACAATCGGGGGGAACTTTTTCTAAGTTTTGCAGATCTACTTGTTCCTCGGCCTCGCTGCCGGGGGGAACGATGCACAGGGCAACTTGTCCGACTCCAGCCATGAGTTCGGCAACTCGCTCTAAAATGTTGTCCATTTTGCCAATTAGTTGCTCGGCTGCATCCAGACTCGGCGCGATAATGAAAAAGGTTTTGACTCCTTCGGGACAAGGGGCGAAACCGAGGGTACACTCTCGTAATAGTGCTTGAGTCGAAAGACTCAGAGGGTCATCGAAGCGATCGATTACAGCTTGATAAAAGGCTTGGGTCAGAGAACGATCGCCAAAAACAGGTTGAGATAACATAACTACTTCCTTCCGTAGAATTTTGGGGAGCATTAAAAAAATATTAACATACGTTAATGTAACTGATTTAAATAAATTATCTAGCGATCGCGATCGTTGACTAGATGTGATCTTTTTGGATTTGTGTAGCGATCGCAACTGTGATAAAATGTACTATGTGTTAATGCGGTCAGTGATTTCGACTGCACCAGCAGCTCAAACCTAAGCACACAAAATTTTATTGGGAATCGGGAAAGAGGGGGAGAGGGAAAGAGGGGGAGAGGGAAATTGCCTGAGTTGTAAGATTATTATTGACACAAAGTGCTTAATCTAGAGTTTAAAATAAGTATCCAATCAAAATATAAAAGATGAACTCGATCGCCCAACAGTTAAAAACAAGATTTGAAAAAGCCTTCACCTCCGCATTCGGCGAGAGTTATGCCGATACGGATCTGATGCTAGCGCCTGCGAATAATCCCAAGTTTGGGGATTTTCAGTGCAACGCGGCGATGAGTTTGGGCAAAAAGTTAGGCAAGCCACCGCGGGCGATCGCCTCTACGATCGTCGAAAATCTAGATATTGCCGACATCTGCGAAACTCCAGAAATCGCCGGCCCGGGTTTTATCAATTTGAAGCTGAAACCGGCTTATTTGGAAGCGCAGATAAGCGCGATCGCCGCCGACACCCGTTTGGGGATTTCACCGACTCAAACGCCTCAGAGAATCGCGATCGACTTTTCGAGCCCGAATATCGCCAAAGAAATGCACGTCGGACATTTGCGATCGACAATCATCGGAGATGCGATCGCCCGCACCCTCGAATTTCAAGGCCACGACGTAATCAGAATCAACCACATCGGCGACTGGGGCACCCAATTCGGGATGCTAATCGCCTACCTGCGCGAAGTACACCCCGAAGCATTAACAACTGCTGACGCCCTAGATTTAGGCGATTTAGTTGCATTTTACCGCCAAGCAAAACAGCGCTTCGACGCAGACGAAATCTTCAAAGAAACCGCGAGACAAGAAGTCGTAAAACTGCAAGCCGGCGCCGAAGACACCAGACGCGCCTGGAAATTGCTATGCGATCAATCCCGCCGCGAATTCCAAGTAATCTACGATTTGCTCGACATCAAATTAACCGAACGCGGCGAATCATTTTACAATCCATTATTGCCCGGAGTAGTCGAAGATTTAACCAATCTCGGTTTGCTAGTAGAAAGTGACGGCGCCAAATGCGTATTTGTAGACGGATTCACCAACAAAGAAGGCGAACCATTACCGCTAATCGTCCAAAAAACCGACGGCGGCTACAACTACGCCACCACCGACTTAGCAGCAGTGCGCTACCGCATTCAAAACGACAAGGCAAAGCGCATAATTTACGTCACAGATTCCGGACAATCCAACCATTTCGCCCAAGTATTTGCAGTCGCCAGAAAAGCCAATTGGATTCCCGAAGATGTCGAGATTGTCCACATTCCCTTCGGTTTGGTATGCGGAGAAGATGGCAAAAGATTAAAAACTCGTTCTGGGGATGCAGTGCGGCTGCAAGATTTGCTCGATGAGGCGATCGTCCGCACGCGCCAAGATTTAGAAGAGAGATTAGTCACAGAAGAAAGACAGGAGACAGAAGAGTTTATAGCCAACGTATCTCACATAGTTGGTTTGAGCGCCGTTAAGTACGCCGATTTAAGTCAAAACCGGGCGAGCAACTATGTATTTAGTTACGACAAAATGCTCGCATTGCAAGGAAACACCGCACCTTATATGCTGTATGCTTACGTGCGCGTGCAGGGAATTCGTCGCAAAGGTGAGATTAATTTTGACAACTTAGATGCTAGTGCAAAAGTAATTTTGGAGTCGGATGCGGAGTTAGTTTTAGCCAAGCATTTATTGCAGTTGAATGAAGTTGTAAATGCTGTTGGCGGCGATTTGTTGCCGAATCGAATCTGTCAGTATTTGTTTGAATTAAGTCAAAAGTTCAATCAATTCTTTGAGCAATGTCCGGTGTTGAAAGCGGAGGAACCGTTACGGACTTCGCGGTTAATTTTGTGCGATTTGACGGCACGGACTTTGAAGTTAGGATTAGGATTGTTAGGGATTCAAGTGTTGGAGAGGATGTAATCTAAGGTTTGTAGTGAGGACTTTAG
Organism: Microcoleus sp. PH2017_09_SFU_O_A; assembly: GCF_020738625.1. NCBI lineage: Bacteria > Bacillati > Cyanobacteriota > Cyanophyceae > Oscillatoriales > Microcoleaceae > Microcoleus > Microcoleus sp. PH2017_09_SFU_O_A. The sequence goes on along the minus strand of NZ_JAEQCF010000004.1, from coordinate 95,629 downwards.
TCCTTATCTTGTATTTCTTCTGTCGTTTCTCCTGCGTCTTCAATCAACTCGTTAAATTCGCTGATAATTGCTAAAACTCGATCGGCGGCAATATCTGATTGTTCTGATTTTGAATAAATGGCAATCAAGATAACGATCGTCATTGTTTGAAGGTAGTAAATGAATCTATATCCACCGCTTTTTCCTTTTTGAACATCGCTGTTTTTAACACGCACCTTAAATATTTCGTAACCAATCCCAGGTATCGGAACTCCCAGCAACTCTCCAGCTTGCAGTTTTTCAATAATTGGCTGAACATCCGATCGGATATGGCGGTACTTTTTAGAAAGAGCGCGTAAGTCGCGTTGGAATTCTCGCGTGGGTATAATCTGCCTTAAAGGAGGATTATTCTGCATCAATTCCATCCCACAGTTCAGAAAGCGGTATAGTCTGCCCTGTCATTGCTTCGTACCATCCTTGGCGAAAACACTCTTCTGCTGACTTCAGCGGTTCCTTAGCAAGAGCAATTTCTTGTTTTGCGCGTTTGGCAGCCGCCACAAGTTGCGGTTGTGTTTTTTTGAAAGATTCTTCCCATTGAAGCTCATCTTTTAAGTCTGCGATATACTCTTTCAAGTATTCTGCTACTTGCTGCTGTAAATTTTCTGGCAGAGACTCCATCATCTCGATCGCTGCATCAATACCTTCCCACAGTTCCGATACAGGTCTAGTTTTTCCGGTCTTTATTTCCAGCCATGCTTGCCGAAAGCTCTCTTCTGGAGATGGGAGTGCTTCTTCGTCTTCGTTAGCAAGAAGGATGATGCGAACTCTGCGTCCAGCAAATTTTTCGGATAGGGCTACAATCTCTTCCCACGTACCCTCTACTTCTAATACTTGTCCTGTCATTATGTTTTCTTGTGTAATTGTTGGATTTAGTTAATTGTAGCGCATCTCTAAAATCGAACATTTACGGCTTTTGATTAATAGTCAAGCTCTCCAACATATCTTTAAACATCTTTACAGCAATCCGGCGATGATTATCTCTCACAAAAATCTCAAAATTAGGACTTGAATTAATTTCAATTAACCAATATTTCCCATTTGTATCTAGCGCAATATCAAACCCACCATAATTAATCCGAATCTCTTCAAAAACAGGGCGAACAAAATTTTCAATTTCCGAAATAATCTCTGAGTCGGTAATATGCTTAGCTTTTGCACCCTCCCAGTGCAGCGGGCTTAAATTCCCCGCAAATTTAGCGTCTGATTTATCTTTTTCATACAGCAAAACCAGCTTGTGATTGAAAAAAACCGCCCGATATTCGTGTCGGATATCAATGTACTCTTGAGCTAGACAAACATAGTCATAATCTTTGCTATTGACATTAAATACAAGTTCAATCGCTGCTTGAACTTGCTCTTTCGTTTCACAAAGCAATACATTGTTTCCCGCCGAACCGCGATTTCTTTTCACAATCACGGGTAGCGAAAATGTTTTGCCAACTTCGGCTGCAATTTCTGCACAATCTTTAAACTCTAAATATTTGTGATACTTCTCCTCGCAAAAAGGCGAGAGAAATCCTAGGGTGTGAGGAGTTTGAATCTTGCCTTTTAGCAAGTGATAGGTATATTCTTTGTCTTTAAATATGTGTACGATTTGCTCGTTGTTAAACGGCATACTGAAATTGACAAAATAATAGTCTTGACCGTTCAGTTTGATTCTAACTAAGTTTTGGTTTGGTGCGAGGATTTCATAACTGATATTTAACTCTTGACAAGCTTCGAGAATCAGACTGATATTTGTCTGCATAATTTGCACAGTATATTTGTTTATGAGTTGCGCGCGCTGACTTTACTAAACCGGGTTTCTTCGTCTATTTCTCGTCACTCAACGTAAAAATCGTAGAAACCCGGTTTCTAGCCACCATGCTTCAACAGTTGACAGTTGACAGTTGACAGTTGACAGTTGACAGTTTGAGAGCGACCTCTACCTAGAAGGAAGAGGATTGGAGTAATGAATAGTCTAATTTTAATTTCTCCCCGCTCCGGCTTGGGGCTTTCAACCAATTCTTTCTGGTAAGCCCTGATTTTTTTCATTCATACTGTACCACAGTAGGAAGCAAGGAACCCAGAAGGGCGATCGCTCTTAACACAACAACACTATACCCCTCATGCTGCTACTGCTTCATCCGAGGCAGTCTCCTCTGGCAAAACATAAAAATCTACATCAATTGCCGCATTCAATTGATGTACCTTTTCAACGATACTTTTATCAAAATGAATCGCTGGCACACTGCCACTTCTGTAATAAATGACGCAAGCAATCTCCGCAGCATAAAACTTGCATAACTCTCGCAAAGGACTCCACCCAGGCTGAAGCTGTTCTAAAACCGAATTAATGTGTTCTTCTAAGTCGGCAGATTTTTCAATTTTAGAATACACACTCCAACCATTTTCTTTATGCCGTCTAGTACCCCTGGCACTAATTAAGTCCCCTTTCCTCCAACTTTCAGTTGGATTGATGCTTACCTTTGCAGTCACTTCGTCGGGATCGAATTCCATTCCAGTCAACATAAAGTAAGCGTAAATTTCTGACTCCATTTGCCCGCTCCTCTTTGATTAATTAAAAATCATTAATATTCAAATCAGTGAATTCACCTGTTCCAATACCACCTTTAGGTTTAACATAAATATTTCCTTCTGTGTCTTTGTAGAGGTCTCTTTTTGAAGCATTGCGTTTACCTTTGAGTAGATGAATATTTTCACCCCCTTTTTGAAGCCTCTCAATCTCATCAATAGTTAGCAGCTTGTCTTGTCTCCAGTTTCGCTCTTCTTCAGTATTCTCTAAATCTGTTTCCGTCATTCCTCACACCCTCAAAAGATGATAGAGATTTGAAATAAACTCTCAAATCCCATCGTACTTTATCCGAACAACCGCTGCTGACCGTTTGCTGCCTCTTTCCCGGCATAAATTTCGCGGGTTCCCTTGGGAATGTAAATCCAGCCAAACTCTTGCAAGCGGTTTGTCAAATTGGAAATGCTCACTCCCAATTCATCTCTCATTTTGTATAAATGCGACCACTTTGTTAAATCCCGTCCCTGTCTTTTATCTTCCAAAATACATCGGGGCATTAACAAGCAGCTTGCGAAATATTGCGCTTGCCATTCGATCGACAAAACCTTATTATCCGCACCCGCGCCCCGACACACAAACGGTTCCTCGACATCCTGGGCGGTTTTTTCTGTATCGCCCAAGTTGAGTTCCAACTGTTTCACAGTCCCGTCTGCTTCGTCTTGATTGACGTGCAGCACCCAGTGGCCGATTTCGTGGGCGATCGTCGATTCGATGAACCCCGGCGGTTTTTCGAGAATCAATTCGTTGATTTCGATTAACCGCTGCTGGGGTAAAATCCTGGCGGCGATCGCACCTTCCTCATCGGGCTCAATGCAGTCCCAGACTACGCCCAAATCCAGGAAATCAGCCACCGTTGTCGCTTCAAAAGGCCATTTCGGAGCAAAATTTTGCGTTTTCTGCATCTGCATCAGGATGTCCGAAGCCAAACGCTCGATCGATTCTTTGGGATAGAAGCAATACGGTTTAAAAATACTCACTGTGATAGGCCTCTGTTACGCTTCAAAAGATTGTTTGAGCCAATCTGGATTTTCTTGCATCCGCCGGAAAAGAGCCTGCATTTCCTTCGGATTCTGCTTCAGCAGCGCTTCGTACTGCTGAGGCAGTCTCCCCGCCAGAAAAATCAATTCCTCTTCGTTGATATCGAGATTCCGCGCTAATGCTCGGATTACCTCCTCTTTTGGCGCATAATCGGCGCGATCGTTCTCCAGCTTCGACAAATAAGTAAAATCCACACTTAACATACCCGCTAGCTCACGTTGTGAGTAAGCTTTGTCCTTGCGAGCTTGACGGATCAGTCTTCCAAATGTTTGTTCCACGGTTTTTCGCCTCCTGACAGGCATTCTAGCCTGTTTTGATGAAAAGTTCAACAAAATACTTGACGGGAAAATCAACACAGGCTACCATAGGTTTAGTTGACGGTTTAATCAACCAACTTAACCGCACAGGTATGGTTGAGGGTGCAAAATATCCCAGACAAAACACTAGATATAGCACCATTAACTTTAGAGGAGCGATCGGCGCTGGGCGTCAAAACGCTTGTACGCAGCAAATTAAGGAGGAACAGATAGCAAATGCTGAGAACCTGGACAGACACGCATTACAAGCTCGAAGACGATGACTGGCTATACATCGCCACCCACGAAGAACAAAGCTCGGCCTCACTGGTTTGTCCGGGCTACGCACGGGATGGCGAAGGCTTCAGCATCCACTTCACCCCAGCGCACTTAGAAACGTTAGAGCATTTGCTCACCGCGCTGCGAATTATTCAAGCTCAACAAGAGGCGATGCTTGAATACACATATCCAGAACCAAAAGCGACAACACATCTTATTCGGTAATCAATCGAAGGAAGAAGGAAGAGGGAAGAAGGAAGAAGGAAGAGGAAAGAGGGAAGAGAAATAATTAGATTTTTGTGACTTACCCATTACCAATTCCCCATTACCAATTACCCATTACCAATTACCAGCAAATAAATAACCAAGGAAAAACGAACAATGACTACTACAAAAGAAAGACCTACATTTTCAGTATTTGGAGCCAAACCGAGCAATGCTTTGCTAGTACCAGAAATCCCGATCGCAGTTCGCAACAACTGCCAAAGCGGCCAATGGGCGATCGGCGACACAGACTACGGTTCCAAGTGTTCGATCACCATCCTCAAATTTGCCAAATTCTTCGGTTCCCTCGGTCAAACTTCCCACACACTTTGGGGTCAACTTTGGTTCGTCGCAGAAACAGGCGAACTGCCCCAAGGAGTTGTGATGGTGACCTACATCAAAAACCGCAGCTTGAACGATTTTAACCGTTTAGTCGCATCAGTTCAATCGCGCGGCGTAGAGCCAGCAACCGGAATTTTTATCCCCGAATTTGTCAAACATTCCGGTCAAAAACCCGACGACAGCGGAGTAGTAAAACCGATTAATTACTACAGTTTAAAATGGTCGTGGATGGAGCGAAAAGACTGGGGAGTTATCGATCAAGCAGCAGCAGTTTTATCCGATCTGAGCAATCAATCGCGGATGATTGACTTGGAAGGAACCAGGGCTATGATTTGTTTAGATAACCTACCAGCAGCACAAGTTGCATCCTTGATGGCCGCTCACGCCAACGGTGAAAGCGATGCTATTGCTTTGAATTCCAACGGTAATATGTCGCTGCCATCAGCGGAAGACAGAGCAACTGCTGACTTGTTCTAATTTTGTGGAAAAGGCGCGATTTAATCGCGCCTTTTCCGTAACTGTGACAGCGAAAAGTAAAATGAAGAAATTAACGAAAATTAAAACCAAACCAAACCTGCAAGAAAGCCGTTTGCGAGAAAATTGCGAGCTACTCGACCAAATTCGGGCAGATACAATTAACGACATCGAAAGTCTCACCGAAGACTTCCAGCACATGAGTGTAGTTGCCGAATCTATCCGGCGAAATTACCAAGCTTTGCTCTCAGAAAATCAACTGCTTAAAGACACACTTGTAAGTATAGTTGACGATTGCGAGTGCTGGCAAGCCAATCGGTGCGCTCGCTGTAAAAAAATTCTCAAATCTCTTGAGAGCAATCATCCAAACTTCCCACCAAATGCAGCCAAAAAATATCGATCTATTCTCAGCCAACTCCGGAACTTAGGATAGTTCAACACGTCTTAGTAACAAGGTCTCGAAAAGTTTGAATCAGGAGCAACAAGCATTATGACACTAGCAAATGTTAAAGATAGCAAAGCCAAAATTTTGCAAAATTTTCAGCAGATTTTAGCTGAAAAGAAAAAAATTGAATCTAAAGTCGAAACGAAAGAACAATCAGCCGAAAAAGCTAAAAACAAACAACTCCTCGAAGTCGCCTCTACCTACACAATTGACAGCATTGTCAAAGGCTTGGCCGACTTACAATTAGATTTCGGTAGCATCACCAGCGGACTTTCCGAAAAACTGAAGGCGGAATCTTCAAAATTAGATGAGTTAAAAAAGGCGATCGACATTGAAGCTCAACAATTACAGGAGTTGCAGCAAATTCGAGTTGTAGCAGATGCCCTCCACATTTTAACTCAAGAGCATCAAGAAAAATTGACTGTACTCGAACAAAATGCTGCGAACCAACGTGAAATTATCGAAAAAGACACGACCCAAAAACGCAAGACTTGGGGGAAAGAACAGCAAGAATTTGACACCGCAGTTTCCGAAAAAACTGCATTCACAACTAAACAGCGCCAGCAGGAAGCGGCAGATTATCAATACGAATTGCAGCGCGATCGCAAAATTGAAACCGACGAATACGAAGAAACGAAGCGCAAACTAGAACGGGAATTGCAAGAGTCTACCCGCGAAAAAGATAAAAACTGGGCAGAAAGAGAAAAAGTCCTCAGCGACAATCAAGCGGAGTTTGAAAAGAATCAGACCAAAGCTGCGGGATTTGAAGAAGAACTCAAACAGGCTTACATCAAAGCTAAAGAAGAAGCAATTCAAGAAGTTTCCCGCGAAGCTAAAGTCAAGGCAGATTTAGCGGATAAAGAATGGGAAGGAAGCAAGCAGGGATATGAGTTGAAAGTACAATCTTTACAGCAGACAATGCAGCGCCAAACTGAACAAATCGCCGAAATTTCTGCACAACTGCAAGCTACGATGAAGCAAGCACAAGATTTGGCAATGAAAGCTTTTGCGAGCAAAGCTTAAAATCCGGTTGGTAGTGAGGCTTTTAGTCCTTTCCCCGGTTCGCAGTGAGGACTTTATTCATTATTTTCTCAACACTTGAGGACTGAAGTCCTTACTACGAAACAAATTCCCAAATATTAACAAATGAAAAGCCATGAACAAAAAACTTACGGACAAAAGCACTAAGGCTGAAATCTTAGAAGCGTACAAGGAAGCCGCGCAAGAAAAAGCTGCGTTAGAATTGCAAATTAAACAGCTAAATGCTTCTCCAAAACAACCATCAGCAGCAGCAGCAGCACCAGAAAAACCTATTGTGGAGGCACAAAAACCAATGGCTTTAAGTCAATCTCAACAAAAAATGCAGTCCACAATTGATAATTTAATCTTGCTACAATTTGGCTTTGGTGGCGCTGTCAGCGAGTTGTCGGAAAAATTAACTTCGGAAGCTGCTAAACTGGAAGAATTGCGGCGCACTGTGGGGGAGGAAGTTCAACAACTGCAAGAGTTGCACAGTTTAGAAGATGTTGCGGAAGATACGCTGGATAATTTAATTCAACAGTACGAACAAAGTGCGAAAACTTTTACTAACGAACTCACCGAACAGCGCGATACTGTTGAACAGGAATTGCTGGAACAGCGTCTAGCTTGGGAAAAAGAGCAGGAGTTGCAAAAGTTGGCTGTTACAGAACGCAATGAGAATCAGCAAAAAAATTGCGATCGGGATGAAGAGTTGTATGATTACGATCTGAATCTTCAGCGAGATTTGGATATCGAAGGATACGAACAGCGTCAGAAAAGACTGTATCAAGAAATTGAAGAGTTTCGTCAGGAACAGGAGAAACAGTGGGCGGAACGGGAAAAATCTATTTCGGAACGGGAAAAATTGTCTGCTGAAGTTAAGGCTAAGGTGGAAGCTTTCCCGAAGGAACTGGAAGCTAATATCAAGAATGGGAAAGATAATGGTCGCAATATTGGCAATTATCAAGCTAAGGTTAAGGCTGATTTGTCTGCTAAGGATATCGAGGGACAAAAGCAAAATTATGAATTGCAAATTCAAGGAATGTTGCAGACAATTCAAAATCAGGAATCGCGGATTGCGAGTTTGTCGAAACAGCTTGATTCTGCTTTGAAACAGGTTCAAGATTTGGCGGTGAAGGCGATTGAGGGTTCGTCGAATTTGAGTTCTTTCCAAGCTGTGAGGGAAATTGCGATCGAACAAGCCAAGACTCAGCAGAAAAATAAGTAATCCGCAGCGCTGTCAGCAGCTAAATAGGTTGCTTTAGATACCCGGTTTCTTGAAGAAGTCGGGTATCTGGGTATGGTCGGGAGAGATTTTTGCGATCGCCCGCGAACTGTGCAAAAATATAAGTATTTAGAATTAGGACAACTGCTATGGCTGATACTAACAACTTTGAACTGCGGGATATTCCGATATATTCTATCCCTCAAGCAGCACAATATCTCAGGCTGCGGAGAGATATGTTGCGACATTGGGTTGTTGGCTGGTACTCGCAAACAAAAACGGACAAGCACTTCTTTGAGCCGTTGATTGAGTTACCTCAACACAATAATCTTGAACTGCTGCCCCAGTCCAAAACTAGACTACTTTCTTTCACCAATTTGGTAGAGGCTCATGTGTTGATTGCTATTGTTAAGGCTACAGGCTTCTCCCGCCAGGAACTTAGTACGGCTCTCAAATGCGTCAACCGTAATTTTTCTAATCCTCACTTATACGCTCGAATTGAGTTTCAAGTCGAGGGAATTGCTCTTTTGTTTGAGAAATGCGGACAGAAGCTTGCAACATCGGACAGGAAGCAGGAAGCGAGGCAGATTCTAGACACTTATTTCGATCGCATTGTACGAGATGAAGCTGGATTACCTATCAAACTCTTCCCTTTCACGAAGCTACCAGGTTCCGACGAACCTAAAACAGTGATGATTGACCCCACAATCTCCTTTGGCCGCCCTGTTTTAGCTGGAACTGGCATTCCTACAGCTATGCTGGCAGAACGTTACAAGGCGGGTGATTCCATAGACGAACTTGCCGAGGACTACAATTGCTCGCGCCTCCAAATAGAGGAAGGTATTCGCTGCGAACTTCCGCTAGTAGCATGAATGAGATATTTTTTATTGACAGATGTTTAGGAAAAAAACTGGCAGATTCATTACGAAATGCGGGGGCGACAGTAGAAATTCATGACGATCATTTTAAGCAAGATGTCAAGGATGAGGATTGGCTGAGGATAGTTGGAGAAAGCAATTGGGTTGTACTTACAAAGGACAAGAAAATTGCTAGTCGTCCTTTGGAGTTATTGGCTGTGGCTCAAGGTAATGTACGGCTGTTTGCATTTGTGGGTGGCGATGTTTCTGGAGTTGTAGTGGCACAAGCTTTTGTAAATGCCTTGGAAAATATGCAACGATTTATTCGTGGGAATCAATCACCTTTCATCGCTAAGGTGTACCAGTCGGGTTTGGTAAAGCCCTGCAAGAACCGAAAAGAACTTTTGAGAATGCTCTAAAACCAGTGAGTAAATCATCCCAAATCAATCTCCCTTAGTGCAGTTTCCTAACTGTCTACTCCCACCAAGTCTTTAGAGAGCCTTAAACCCTATCTACAGCGATCGCATTTTTACTAAAAATATCGATCGCCCTGTGCACTTATCCAAACTGTCCCTATCTCTCCCGATCGCTTCATTTATACTCTCTATTATTGAAGTTAATGAACCAAAAGATATATTTTAGATAGAGGCATTATGCAGCAACAAATTGTACGTCAAAGAGATACTAATGCTTGGATTTTACAGTGCTGGGTTTCCTTTATTCTAGCTATTTCCACTACGGCTATAGGTGTCATTTATCTGCCCGTAGATATCTGGGTAAAAAGTTTCGTGGGTATGGGTTTAACTTTTTCGGTTGGTTCGTCTTTTACTTTAGCAAAAACGATTCGGGATAACAATGAGGCAACTAGATTGACTGCGAGAATTGATGAGGCTAGAGTTGAGAAAATTCTCGCGGATCACCATCCTTTGAAATAATCTGTTGTTCATAACTTGGGGGTTGACTCGGCGGTTGAAACCGCTGCTATACAAACGAAGTCCGCCTCCGCGGACTAAGAGTCGGAGAAAGTTATATTTTGTATAAAAAATGCCCGCGCAGGCGGGCTTTGTTTTTGTCGCCACAGGTTTCAAGCTGTGGATTTTGATTGTGGGTTTCAATAGTTGTGTTTGAACTTACGATCGCCCTTAGCCTTCTGGCGCTGGCGAACACCCGCCTGAACTGTAGCCATATCCACGGGAAAACCAACTACGGGAATCACCTGATCCTTACGCTCTTCTTCGAGGTTCTTGAGTTCGGTGTAGTCAACCCAGTGAATGCAATTTACCGGACAAGTGTCGATCGCCTCAGCAATCAACTCTTCGGAATCTCCGTCTTGTCGGACTACGCGCGATCGCCCGTAATCCGGCTCAATGTAGAAAGTATTGCGAGCAACATGGGCGCAATGCTTGCAGCCGATGCAGGTAATCTCGTCAACATAGACGCCTTTTTGGCGCAAAAATCCGCCCAACTCCGGTTCTAAACCAGTGCGATCGGGCGCATCCCGCAAAAATCCGCCCAACTCCGGTTCTAAACCAGTGCGATCGCCTGCTGTATCTATTCCGAGTCCAGAAAGCTCAGACATTTAGATCCCTCACAATATTGACACTCCCCGACCTAAAGGTACGGGGATTCTTAAGACATTTCTGTCAAAATATCCCGCGCAAGCGTGGGTTCCCAGGCTGACTACGTTTGCACTCTCAAGTGCGTAGTCATATCTCCTCAAAAATGTTTTGGGCGTAGACTTTCCCCCAGTCCGGGGGTAGGTTTTTAAATCTTGTCTGATTTGTTTATCCTACCATATTCATTTTTAAACAGTTGACAGTTGACAGTTGACAGTTGACAGTTGACAGCGAAGTGATAAGAACGGAGATTTAAACTCCGTTCTTATCACAATCTGCCTAAAGGCAGGGGCTTCAAACCCCCGCTATTCGGTGAAGATGGATTTTTTATTTTACTTAAAAATGGCAAAAAGCCGTGCTACAAGGACAGGGTTTTCAACCCAATTTTCTGATAATAAATAAGTCCGCACGGGCGGACTTGAGATGAGACTTGAATTGTAAAAATCTCAAACAACCCTTAAGCGCACCAGCGCTGAACCACCAAGCGGATCGAACCGTCTTGATTTTGCTTTTGCTCAGAAACTTGGAAACCCTGCTTAGCGCTTTCATTCACCACAGTATGGTAAGCGTAGCGCTGAGTCACCTTATTCAGAAAACGATCGACAGACCAAGCTTGCTGCCAAAATTGCAAATCCGCCACCAATTCATACTCAGTCCCGTTCCAGCTAAAACCTAAGTCATAGCCGTTTTTTTGCTCAATCACCACCTCAGCAGTGCTGGTGAGGCCGCGATAGCCGCGCACCTCAGTGGGGCCAGACTTCCAGTCGATACCCAAGTCAGTTAAAGCAGCTTCCAAAGAATTCAAATTGCGGATCTGGGTTTTAATTTGGCTAAAGTGTGACATGGTGGTTCCAAAAAAATTTAAGTGAACTGAACAAAAAAGATTACCAATCGCTAAAAGCCACTTGGGCCGTCGCTTCGGCTGACTGATGCAGCACTTGCGCGAAATATTCAGATGTTGACTCTTGATGAAGCACCACACCGAGCTGGGCTTCAATTGCTGCCGTTACCTCAGCGCAGGAAGCACCGACAATGCCGGTGACTGTTTCCTGTACGCGGCCATCTGGATAAATGACAAATTCTAGTGTTTCCATAATCCGGGCTGACTGAATAGGAACAATAATGACACCGACACCAGCAAGCCGGGGACGATGCCTCCTGAGGTCGCTTCTTAAGAGTTGGCGGACTGACAAACCGCTATATCAATTTTGACTAATTGATAGGTTTTGAGTCACAACTTAACAGAAGTTATTAATAGGTAGAAGCAATACATCAGTTGTATGTAAAGTTTCGCGTACATTGTGACACCAGTCAAGTTGATTTTAGATTTTAGATTTTAGATTTTAGATTTTGAAGCCAAAAGTATAAATTCTCCCACTGTCCGACTCTCCCCTTTAATTCCCCCTGGGGTCTAAAACGTCTCGCAGCCCGTCGCCTAAAAGGTTGAAACCCAGAACTGTCAAGGTAATCAGCAAACCGGGAAACAAAATCGTCCAAGGAGACGAAAGAGCGTATCCGCCTTTGAAAGCATCGGAAAGCATCGTCCCCAACTCTGGGGCTGGTGGCTGCGCGCCCAAACCGAGAAAACCCAAACCAGCAGCTTCTAGCGTCGCTGTACCTGTGGAAAGAGTTGCTTGTACAACAAGCGGGGCGAGACTTCCCGGCAAAATGTGGCGAAAAATAATCCGCAAGTCGCTGGCGCCTAAGGCCTTGACAGCTAACACAAATTCTTGTTCTCGCAGGGATAGCACCATGCTGCGTGTGAGGCGGATGTAAATCGGAATTTGGACGACGCTGACGGCGATAATTACGCTTTGCAAGCTGGGCCCGGTGACGGTAACAATGGCGATCGCCAGTAAGATCGAAGGGAAAGCTAGCAAAATATCCGCCAAAATCCCGATCGCACCTTCCACCCACCCTCGAAAATACCCAGCGAAGAGCCCCAACAGAGAGCCCACAAATAATCCCGCACCCACAGAAACCAGGCTGACAATCAAAGATATCCCCAATCCGTGCCATACCCGCACCAGCAAATCTCGCCCCAAACTGTCGGTTCCGAACCAATGTTTGACGCTAGGAGCCACTAAGCGCGACAAATAATCGCGATCGACCGCAGCATTATAAGGGTAAATTAGGGGGGCTAACACTGCCACAACAATCAGCGCTACAGTCAAAATTAAGCCGATTTTCCCAGAGGTCGATCGCCCAAATCGCTGCCAAGCAGGCTGTGAAAATATTAAATTTTTATGCAATTTTCGATTGTCCATTGAGTGCTGTCACCAAAAAACTGAGGACTTTGCACAAATTATTAAAATAAATTAACGATCGCGATCGGCAACGACGGAGCAGCCATCGCAGAAATCTTAACAGGACTTCCGCCTAGGAGTGAGGAAAAAACCCGGTTTCTCGCAGAATATTCGGTTTGGTAACGAGGTATCTAGGAAGAAACCGGGTTTTTAGCCATTTGGTGCGTCCAAGAGTGAAAAACCAGAACGATCGCAGTTTTTATAGCCAATGGCAGATGCCAAATGCCCGATCCCTTCGTAAAAGACCCTTTAAGATATAGATAACAAGATAATTTTAAAAGCGCATGACATCAACCCTACTCAAAGCCTCCTCCAAATCGCCCCTCAACGCCCCAACAGTGCGCCATTTCCCCAACGGCCTCACAGTTATAGCCGAACACTTGCCGGTCGATGCCGTTAACCTCAGCGTGTGGATGAATTTAGGCTCAGCCGTTGAATCCGACGAAATCAACGGTATGGCGCACTTTTTAGAACACATGATTTTTAAGGGAACTCCCAGCATTCCGAGCGGAGAATTTGAGCGGGCGATCGAACAACGCGGCGCTGTCACTAATGCAGCTACCAGCCAAGATTACACGAACTATTACATCACTACAGCTCCTAAAGATTTTGCCGAACTAGCCCCGCTGCAAGTCGATGTCTTGCTCAACGCCAGCATTCCCGATGACGCCTTCGATCGCGAACGGCTGGTAGTATTAGAAGAAATTAGACGATCCGAAGACAATCCGCGCCGCCGCACCTATCAGCGATCGATGCAATTAGCCTTTGAAGTCCTGCCCTACAAACGACCCGTACTCGGCCCGACTTCCGTCATCGAAAATCTTACCGCCCAACAAATGCGGGATTTTCACAGCAGCAGATACCAGCCAGGGGCGATGACAGCAGTCGCTGTAGGTAACTTGCCGGTCGATCGACTAATTGAAATTGTCGCAGAAAGTTTTGCCGCCAAAAGCACAGCACAAAACAGCACCATAAATCTGCCCGCCGTCAGCAGCTTTCACCCAGAATCGGAAATTCTCAACTACGGCCAAGAATCGCCATTTACCGAAACAGTCCGCCGCGAATTTGTAGACTCAGCACTTCAGCAAGCCCGACTGATTGTCATGTGGCGGGTGCCAGGTTTCGTGGAAATGTCCGAAACCTATGCCCTCGACGTTTTGGCGACAGTCTTGGGCCACGGGCGCACAACTCGCTTGGTTAAGGATTTGCGCGAAGACAGAGGGCTAGTCTCGTCAATTTCAGTCAGCAACATGACTCAGCGGCTGGGCGGTGTATTCTCGATTTCTGCTCAACTAGCGACAGAAAATATAGAAGAAGTGGAAGCAGCCATCGTCGGACACATCCGCACCCTGCAAACCGAACTGGTGACAGATGCCGAAATTTCCCGCATCCGCACCCAAGTAGCAAATCGGTTTATCTTCGGTAACGAAACTCCGAGCGATCGAGCAAGTTTGTACGGTTACTATCAGTCGATGGTAGGAGATATCGCTCCCGCCCTCAACTATGCCGCCTGCATCCAAGCTCAAACTGCCGAGGATCTTCGGGAAGCCGCCGTCAAATACCTATCTCCCGACGCGATGGGTGTGGTGGTAATTCGCCCCAGCGAAGCATAAAATCGACTTTTTGCTAAACAGCGCGATCGTTTCATGGCTAAGCTAGGGAGACTTGCAACGGCACAAAAAAGTTAAATTATCGTCATCTTAGATTAGAGAATACTGCGTCATATCACGTCCGATCTACGATCGTCACAAAAAAAGGTTCGTAGTACGGACTTTAGTCCGCAACTTAAGAGCGGACTAAAGTCCGTACTACGAACCAATCTTATTGCGATCGATCGACCGGACACGATATCAAGTTCGATCGGCTGTCGCCTTAAAGGTTTGTATCGAATCATGAATACAAAGCCCTTAAGGTGCGGACGATCGGTAAAATTGCCGTAATTTTCTGAGAGGATAAACTTGGAATCATTGAAGCGCGCAGGGAATCATGAAATTACAAAACTTTCTCAAGTCAAAAATTAGGTATGATTCTAGGGCGATCGCTGCGGACGACGAACTGAGCCGCCAAATTCAAAGTCGCCTCATTGACCTAGGTTTACTGAAACCTCCAGTAGACGGCATCTTTGGCCCTCTTTCTACCGCAGCCCTCCACCGATTTCAAACCCTGATGAAGTGCGGCGAGCCGGGTTTTTTGGGAGCAATCACAGCCCAAAAGCTGATCGAAACCAAACCGGCGGACATTCCCAAACCTCGCCCCATCCTGAAAATCCTCAAAGACACAATTTTTAAATCAAAACCGCTGGCGTCTTCTCAACTTCAGGAAGCGGAAAAACAAGTAATCCCAGCGGGAAAAGAGTTTGAACTGCTGGCTTTTGCTCCGATTCGCGGCCATATTAGAGTTGCTCTCCGCAACGAGTCTTTCAAAGGTTCAGGGATTTGGTATGTTTACGGAGGACACGCTCAAGTTACTCTAGACGGCGTTTTGCTGTATCCCAAACCGAATCCGCCGACTGTCAGACTGGGCATTCCTTATCGATCGCAAATGGATAACTTGTACAATCCTACAGGTTCTTGCAATGTTACTTCCATCGCGATGTGTTTGGACTTTTTGAGAGTTCCCCGGCGCCAAAAAACCGGACAATATGAAGATGAACTCTACCAATATGCGATCGACAAAGGTTACAGTCGCTGGGAACCGAGAGATTTAGCCAAAATTGTTAGAGATTACGGCGCTCAAGATTACTTTACCGAGAATGCAACGATTGATGACGTTCAAGATTGGCTCGCCAGCGGAAATCCCGCTGTCATCCACGGATACTTCACGTCTTTCGGTCACATTATAGTTGCCACAGGCTACGACAGCGAAGGATTCTTCGTTCACGATCCCTATGGCGAATGGTTCCCCACGGGTTATGACACAACTGTCAGCGGTTCTTACTTGCACTATTCCTATCGCTTAATCCGCAGCGTTTGTATGGCTGATGGGAATTTTTGGGTGCATTTTATCTCGAAGTAGTTATTGGTTATTGGTTATTTGTTATTTGTTATTGGTAATAACTAACCAATAGAACCCTCCCAAAATGCCAATTTTGAACAGGCAGGATGCCTGTTCCACAACAATTATGGGAGATGTCTAATAATTGACTGTTAACAGTAGTCAGTTGATAGTTGTAAACCGGAGTATCTCATTTTTATAAAAAGCATTTGTCTTATTATAGTGCTGTCCCCGCTCGCGTATTGTACAATACGCGAGCGGGGACGCTCGCACTATAGATAAAAAACGCGAGCGGGGACGCTCGCACTATAGATAAAAAACTGAGATGCTCCCACTGACAACTGTCAACTGTCAACTGTCAACTGTCAACTGTCAACTGTCAACTGTCAACTGTCAACTGATTTTCATACTTAAATCCAGCCAAGTCGATCGCGTAATTGGAGCACTCGTAGAAATATAGTCAACTCCGGTTTCCGCCACACTCCGAATAGTTTCCAAAGTCACATTCCCGGAAGCTTCAATTTTTACCCGATCGCTCTTTTCCCGAATTATTGCCACAGCCTGCCGCATCAAATCGAAGGACATATTATCTAACATGATGATATCCGCCTTGTGCTGCAAAGCTGTCTCCACCTCCGCCAGAGTTTCCGTTTCAACTTCGATCGTCAGCGGATAGGGGATAGAATTGCGAATTAGGGCGATCGCCTCGGCAATTCCCCCAGCCGCCGCAATATGATTGTCTTTAATCATCACCGCATCATCTAATCCCATGCGGTGATTGCAAGCACCGCCGACTTGAGTCGCGTATTTTTCCAACAATCTCAATCCTGGTGTTGTCTTGCGGGTATCCACTAATTGCACGGGCAAATCGGCAATTTTGTCAACATATTTTTGAGTTAAAGTAGCGATGCCGCTCAAACGCATTGCCAAGTTTAATGCAACTCTTTCTCCGGTTAGCAGCGCATCGAAATTGCCGGAAATCTCGGCGATTACTTCTCCTTTTTCGCACAGTTTCCCTTCGGGTACTTGGGGTATGAAACTGAGGCTGCTGTCTAAAAGTTTAAATGTGCGATGTGCGATCGGCAATCCGGCTATGACTCCAGCTTCTTTGACAATCCATTTAGCAGTACCCTGGATGCTGGCTGCGGGGAATAAGGCCGATGTTGTGCGATCGCCCCTACCGATATCTTCTAGCAGCCAGTTGTGCAGTAGGGAGTCTAAAACTATCCAAGGTGGCAATATTGCTGTCATGTTTTTGTCGGTTGTTATATCAATAGGAATTACGCATCAAAACCCAAGAAACCGGGTTTTTGCGATTGAATTGGGCTGTAACAAAGAATCTCGGAAAAAACCCGGTTTCTGACTACCCGTGCGTCTAGGACTGCTACTAGGAATAATAGTCGATCGGGTGATTTTCGGCAAGTTGCAGAATGATGATGGTGTGAGTGCGATTTTGGGCGATCGGGCTAGATAATCGGCTATTCTGTTGCTGACATTGGGTTTTGGTGCTTTAATGGAGTAGATGGGGCGATCGCGAGCAGAAACCATGATACAGCCAGTCATTTTAGAAAAATTAGAAGAACTCCCTGAGTCTCTTCAGACAGAAGTGCTTCATTACATTGAGTTTTTGATAGAAAAGCAGGCTAAAAACTCAACCCAAGAAAAGCCAACAAAGAAGCGTCGAGTTGCCGGAACAATGAAAGGAATGTTTGTTCTACCGCTGCCTGATGACTTTGATGAGCCGCTTGAGGATATGAAGGAATACATGGTTAACCGATACGCCCAAGAGGCTCCTCAAACCGAAAAAGCTGCCAAGCGAGGCGGACTGGGAATTTGGAAAGATAAAATCTCGATGTCTGATGATTTTGATGAACCTCTCGAAGATTTAAAGGATTATATATAAACATGAATATTATACTGGATACCCATACTTTTCTCTGGTACTTGGAAGACAGTAAAGAATTAAGTTATAAAGCAGCATAAATTATTGAATATCGCCCTTAGCTATGATAATTCACGCAATATTTTGTCGATTACCGCATCCGGCAAACCAAGCAACTGAGCGATTTGAGATGGTTCGATACCTTGACTGTGCAATTTGCAAACGACTTCAGCGACATCAATTTCCAGCCGTTCGATCTGAGTTTTGAATTTCGATTCAGTGGGGCGATTGTTGTCAGAGTTGCTAGGTCCAGAAGGACAGGGTTTGAGGTTGAGGGTGTGAACGTATTTGACGTATTGATGAATATAATCTCTGCCGAAGTTTGAAGTATTGCTGATATTTCTACGATCTAGCGCAGCTTTGAGATTGCCTTTTTGCATCTCTTCATCCATCACTGCGGAGAGAGTTTTGAGCAGCTTGTAGCCGACTTCTCGGACATATTTTGTAGTGTAGCGGGTGTCGCGGGCGATCGTTTCGTAGGTTTTGCCATCATACATTCCCTGCAACACTAACTGTTGTAGCGTGTTGAGATGTTTGCCTGTTTTTTCAAATATTAGACCATCGACCAATTTCAGCAGTTCGTTATCGTCAGGGACGGCTTGCAACGGGCGATCGTCGTTGGGCTGCATGGGTTAAGTGAAGAAATATAAAGTTAAGGAAACTTCGGGCTTTTTCAGTCTTTTTCGGGCTTTTTCAGCCATGACATAGATGAGACAGGTGAGGTAGATTTCTTAAATCACCAACACAAACCAACAGTGTATGCCTGACAATTTAGCTTTGCTGGACAAGAACGATGACATATTGAACGGTAGCAGCACCAAGGATCGAGAGGATTGTGGCTGTGGATCGAAAAAAGCCGCGACTCAAGAGACGCTATCAAATTCTCAGAATATCCAGAATATCTTTAGCTTGGGAAGCAACGATACGCTAGAAAGTTCTGTCACGCAAGACTTTTTGAATGGTAACACAGGAAACGACTTTATCTCCGGTAGTGCTGATGGCGATATTGGGCGATCGACTTCTCAAGTCGGTAGTGGCTCACTTTCGATCGATGGTAGTGCTTACATTTTGACAGAGGGAAGCGACACATTTACGATTCCCCTTGGCTTGCTCGATACTCTTTTAGGTGGTTTGCGAGGCTTAGGCGGTGCGGATTCGATTACAGGCTCAGAATCCGGGGATATCGTCTATGGCGACGAAGGAAATGACCGAATTGAGGGCCGAGGTGGTGCTGATTTGCTCTACGGCGGCTTGGGAAACGATTTTCTCAGTGGCGGTGCGGACCAAAATGGTCTCCTTGGCGGTGAAGGTGCAGACACCTTGCAGGGTGGTGAAAATGCTGATGGTGTCAACGGAAACGCAGGTAAGGACGTAATCTTCGGCGCAGGCGGAGACGACTTTTTGCGGGGTGGTCGCGGTAACGATATTATCAATGGGCAAGATGGCGATGACTTCCTGATTGGCGATTTGGGCAATGACACTCTGACTGGTGGTGCGGGTCAAGATATATTTTTTCTGCGCTCTGAGGCGGCTTTAGGCTCTCCTACTTTTGACTTAATTACTGACTTTCAAAGAACGATCGATTTCATCGGACTTAGCACAAATCTTAGGGAATCCGATATTGTTTTGGAGTCGAAGGTGCAGCCGTCGGGCGGTTCGGCTGTGGATATTAAGGTGGTTGCAACAGGGGCTTTGTTAGGTACTGTGTTGGGAGTGACACCAGAGGATTTAAGAGGTCGATTCAGACCTTATGATGTGGAACCAGAGCGTCCTGAAGATAAAGTCACAATTGATTTACCGGAAGTGAAAAAGCTATCTGATAACAAATTTCAGATGGAATTTCCGGCGAGTGATGGTAGCAAATATATAATTGTTTTTCAAGATGATGCTGACGGACGTTTTGTAGAATCAGTTATATTTGTACCCAATCGCACAACGGGTGTTCGTGGTAGTACAACGCGCTTCAGTCGAGATGGTACAAGTGCGGATATCACGCTTGAGGGATCTAATGAAACGGCGCGAATTGAGTATCAACAGAGCAAAGAAACTGGAAAGCAGGATCGAGGTGTTATATCGCGGCTCAAGGATGGTCAGATTATTGACTCTGTAACTTTTCCTGTGCCAACCGAGCCAACTCCAATATCGACTACTCCTGAGCCACCAGTTACTTCTCTTCCAGCTACCAATCCAGATTTTGCAAAAGCTTGTGAGTCGCTTAAAAAGTTCTGTGAAGGAGCTAACAAAGTGGGTGGAGTGGTGGATTTTGCTGCTAACGTTGCAATCGTTGGTGGTTTAGCCTTTGCTCCGCTTGAACTTGTTGGATTAGGATTGAAGGGAGTATCGACTGCGTTAAAAGTCGTTAATTACAGTTGTATAGTGCTTAGGGGTGATGATAAAGACGTTGCTGGTGCAGTAATTCAAGAATTGTTTGGAAAGGCAATTGAGAAAGTGGCCAAATCAGGAGAACTTGCAGGAGACTTGGCAGAAGGTACAGGAAAGAAGTTAGATCTAGCTGCATCTACTGCTGGACTCATTGATTTATTTCAGAAAAAGGAGCCAACAGCCTCTAAAACAGACTTTTTACCTAAGCTCCGAAAGTCTCTGGGGATAGACTTTTGCGATCGACCTGCGACTACTCCTCAACCAGCACCAACTTGTTTGGAACAAGTCTTTAAGGCAGAAGTCATCCCTTCAGTTCTCAACTATGGAAAAACGGTAGAAGTCAAAGTCACGTACTGCGATCCACAAAACAAAATAAACAACATATTCGTAAAACTTGGGACAAGAAGTGGTGAAATACAAACCAAAAACATTCCCGTTTCCTCTTCGAGTGGCACGGTAAGTTTTGAGATCCGAAGCAAGTCAAACTCTTATGGGGACTGTTATGACTTTGATACTGCGTCCGGTGGTAGCCCAGGAATATCGCAGAGTGTGGTCATTGAAGGTATAAGAGACAACGCTAATGGGTTCGCTTCATTCGGGGCTCTGCCTAATTTTAGGCTTGGTGGTGGATTAGTTTTTCCTATCCCTGGCGGTACTATATTCGACAGTTCCGGTGTGTGTGATATGGAGTTGGTTTAAGGGCGATCGATATTTAATAAAATTTGTAGGGGCGGGTTCACCGATGATTTGTGCCACCCACCGATAATCTTGATAAACCCGCCCCCACCCAACGAATAATCCCGAATAACCATCCTCGCCTTATCGTTAAATTGAATTAATTGTTAATTTTTGGGTGGGTGGGGGCGGGTTTTTGTCATTTGTCGATGGGTGTCAAATATTTCGGCGAACCCGCCCCTACAGTCATCATTTGGTGTGCTCGCCATTGGTAGGAGCAATTCCCCCGTGGTTGCCCGTTTTGCGATCCTCTGTTTTTTAATGATCGATCGCCAGTTTAGCCTAGTAGGTTGTAAAATATAAAAGTATAGCTATAAAAACACCCTATGACACTCACCCTCACTCTGACACGAGAAATAGAGCAATACTTAACACAAAGAGCAGAAGAGCAAGGGCTTTCGACAGAAGCATACACTCTGCAACTGCTGATAGAACATATTCTGCTAAAACAAACGCAGACAAAATCGGTTAATCTGCTTCAGTCTTGGATGGATGAAGAAAATGCCGAAGAGCAGCAAGAAACAGGTGAGTATCTAATTCAGGCTCTTGACGAAGATCGTTTATCCGATCGCAAGCTATTTCCTATTGAATTAAAAGGTGTAAGTTGGTGAGCAGAGTCGTTGTTCTGGATGCAGGCCCAATTGGTTTAGTTACGAATCCAAAGCTATCTCCTGAAAGCACCCTTTGTACTCGCTGGTTGCAAACACTTATTACATCCAATATTCGAGTGATTATTCCCGAAATAGCCGATTACGAAGTTCGCCGAGAGTTGCTGCGGGCAAACAAGGTAAGGGGTATTGCTCGATTAGATGAATTAGCCAACTTGGTCGAGTATTTACCCATTACAACTGTTGCTATGCGACAAGCTGCGATGTTTTGGGCACAAGCTCGTCAGCAAGGACAACCGACAGCAGGTGATAAGACGATTGACAGCGATATGATTTTGGCAGCACAGGCGATGACTCTTGATGTTGTGGATGTTGTAATCGCGACAACAAATGTCGGTCATCTTTCTAGGTTTGCGACCGCCGATTTATGGCAAAACATCAATCTCGGTTGAGATTCTGGTGCTGATTAGACATCTTCCGTAATTATTGTGGAACAGGTGTACGCCTTATGAACTACTAGGAAATTAATTTATGTTGCAAGATGAAATCGTAGAAGAAATTCACAAAATTCGTGAAGAGTATGCCAAATCTTTCAATTATGACTTGGATGCCATATTTGCAGACTTGCAGAAGAAACAAGCTGAAAGCGGCAGAGAAGTTGTGAAATTGTCGCCAAAGCGCCTTCTAACAGGGCGTTGGAGCGGACGGGGCAAAAATATTCTGTGAAAAAACTAAAGCTCTTTTCCGTTGTTGTGGGAAAAGAGCTTTAATTTATTATTAACCTGGCACCGAGCTATTTTACCGGGCAGTGACCCGCCGAGTATCTTCGCCATAGCAACGTTTAACAACCGAGTTCGGGATGGATCGGAGTGGTTCCATTACATCATAAGCACCAGGAAAGCTTTGAAAACTTTGAATCCTGTGTCTGCGTTAAGTTTGATGCGCTGCATCTCTTTTGCTCGACATTTATTACATTACCAAACTCCCCTCAGTTTGTCAAGCGTTTTTTGAAATATTTTTTTGCTGAGATGTTGCACCTTTCTCGCTGAACAGGCTTTCCGGCCTGTTCCACAAAGAGTAAATTCTCTTGTGGGGAGTAGGGGTTGGGCATCCTGCCCGCCCATCAGCCCGATCGCAAATCCAAAAACGCAGCATCCATACCCTACTCTCTGCGAATCTTCGCATCCTTCTCAAACCACGCCACAACCTGCTTAACTGTTAATTGCTCGATCGCCCCTCCAGCTTCCACAGCAATCTGCCTCAAAGGCCGCAAAGACGCAACCACCAAATTCGTAAAAAAGTTTTCAAAACTAGCATCAAGCTCGATCGACCCTTTAATACTCTCATCATTCTTAATCCAATCCATCACCTGCCCATTAGTCACCTCAGCCACCGGCAAACCAGTCTCCCCAGCAATTTGCTTCAACACCCTCAAAGCATAAATAGCCAGCCGCGCCGAAAACTTCTCCTTCGACGACAACAGCGCCATATCAACTTCCGCGCACTCTTCCGGCTTTAAAAAATCAGCTAATGGTTCCATAGTTATTAGTTACTTGTTATTAGTTACTTGTTACTTGTTATTTGTTATTTGCGATGCCCTGAGCGTAGTCGAAGGGTTATTTGTTATTGCTAATCCGTGACATCCGTTAAATCCGTTACAAAATCCGCTGCCGAACCGACATCCGTTAAATCCGTTACAAAATCCGCTGCCAATCCGCCATCCGTGACATCCGTTAAATCCGTTACAAAATCCGCTGCCGAACTTCCTTCCTCGCAATAATCAAATAACCGCAACGGTGCTCCCCATCAATAATCCAGTGAGTGCGCTCGATCGTACAATCCGGCAACACAGCCGCAAACATCTCCAACTCATTACCACAAACACTCGGAAAAGTTTCAGCCACATTAGAAATAGCACAATTGTGTTCCATAAACACAAATCGATCGCCCTTATCGCGATCGCACAAATCATCATCCACAGAATCTACAGGATACCACTCAGCCATGTAACCTTCATCCCTGCGAAGCTCCATCAACCTAGCCACCCGCTCTTGCAGCGAACCCGCACCCATCACCCTGCGGTACTCCATCGCCTTACGTTGCCACTGTTTTCGCAAGATAGAAATCACTTGCTCGCGGCCAACAGTCTCAGCCAACGTATCCAGAAAAGAAATCGCAAAATCGCCATAACGATTCGGGAAGCGATCGCGCCCCAGACTGGTAAGCTCATAAATGTGCTGCGGTCGCCCCATCCCAGCCTGAACCGACCGATACTGAATCAGCCCCTCCCCCTCCAAATCCTTCAAATGACGGCGAATCGCCTGGGGGCTGACATCCAAAGACTCCGCCAACTGGAGAGCCGTCGCTTTATCCCCCTTGAGCAAAAACTGCAAGATGTCTTGTTTAGTGGAAGTCTGCTGAGTCTGCATCATCTTCACAAAAAAATATTTCTGAGACTTTGACAATATCACTATTGTTAATGTAGCTTAAAATATAGTAAAGCAACAGATTTGTTGTTTAACTTCCCAGAGCAGTCCAGCAGAACTCGCTCAAGCCCAGACAGTCATTGCCCCGTCTGCCATCCAGAGATTTATCTAGAACACTGAACACGCAAAATAATGAGTTCTACAGCCCAAACCCTAGTTAACCAGCCCTACAAATACGGTTTCGTTACCGACATCGAGTCAGACACCATCCCCCGCGGCTTGAGCGAAGATGTAGTGCGGATGATTTCCTCCAAGAAAAACGAACCGGAATTTTTGCTGCAATTTCGCCTCAAAGCATACCGCAAGTGGCTGACCATGACCGAGCCAACCTGGCCTCATGTCAACTATCCCGCGATCGACTACCAAAACATTATCTACTATTCCGCGCCAAAACAAAAGCCCAAAAAGCTCAACAGTTTGGACGAAGTTGACCCGACACTATTAGAAACCTTCGAGAAACTAGGAATTCCCCTATCCGAACAAAGACGACTCGGAAATGTCGCCGTCGATGTCGTTTTCGACAGCGTTTCAATTGCCACAACCTTTAGAGAAAAACTAGCCAAAGACGGCGTTATCTTCTGTTCCATCACAGAAGCTGTCAAAGATTATCCCGAACTAATCGAAAAATATCTTGGCACTGTCGTACCAGTCGGTGACAACTTTTTCGCAGCTCTTAACTCCGCCGTATTCACCGACGGCTCCTTCGTTTTCATTCCCAAAGGTGTCAAATGCCCAATGGAATTGTCAACCTATTTCCGCATCAATAATGAAGATTCCGGCCAGTTCGAGCGCACCCTAATTGTTGCAGAAGAAAACAGTTCTGTATCTTACCTAGAAGGCTGCACCGCGCCAATGTTTGACACCAACCAACTACACGCCGCCGTCGTCGAATTGGTAACAATGGACAATGCCGACATCAAATATTCCACAGTGCAAAACTGGTACGCCGGCGATGCTAATGGGAAAGGCGGCATTTACAACTTTGTGACAAAGCGCGGTTTGTGTCAAGGAGTCAATTCCAAGATTTCTTGGACACAAGTAGAAACCGGTTCCGCGATTACTTGGAAATATCCCAGTTGCGTGTTAGTTGGTGACAACTCGGTGGGCGAATTCTACTCGGTAGCCCTGACAAACAACAAGCAGCAAGCTGATACCGGCACCAAAATGATCCACGTCGGCAAAAACACTCGCAGCACGATTATTTCCAAGGGAATTTCGGCGGGGAACTCTTCTAACAGCTATCGCGGCTTAGTGAAAATGGGGCCTAGTGCGAAAGGCGCTCGGAATTATTCTCAGTGCGATTCGATGCTGATTGGCGATAACGCTCAAGCGAATACTTTCCCTTATATTCAAGTGCAGAACCATACTGCTAAAGTGGAACACGAAGCCTCGACTTCCAAAATTGGGGAAGAACAATTGTTCTTCTTCGCCCAGCGGGGAATTTCCGCAGAAAATGCTATTTCGATGATGATTAGCGGTTTCTGCAAAGATGTGTTCAATCAGTTACCGATGGAATTTGCTGCGGAAGCTGATAAGCTGTTGAGCCTGAAACTCGAAGGAAGTGTCGGGTAGAACTCACATCTTGCACTATTATCAAAAAACCTGTAGGGGTGGGTTCACCAAAAACCTTAAAAGGTGCAAACAGGTTAAATAAACCCGCCCCCACCCACCAAAAAGCCCCTGATAGAACTCACATCTTGCGCCATATATCAAACACCTGTAGGGGCGGGTTCACCAAAAACCTTAAAAGGTGCAAACAGGTTAAATAAACCCGCCCCCACCCACCAAAAAGCCCCTGATAGAACTCACATCTTGCACCATTATCAAAAACTTGTAGGGGCGGGTTCACCAAAAACCTTAAACGGTGCAAACAGGTTAAATAAACCCGCCCCCACCCACTGTAAACTGCATTGAGGCCAAGGAAAAAAAGAGATGATTGTTGAAAATAGTCCAGTAATTCTATCCGTCCGCAATTTAACTGCGAATGTTGAAGATACCCAAATCCTGAAGGGTTTGAACCTAGAAATTAAATCCGGCGAAATTCACGCCATCATGGGCCCGAACGGTTCAGGGAAAAGCACATTATCCAAAATATTAGCCGGCCATCCCGCTTATACAGTAACAGGTGGAGAAGTGACATTTTTAGGGCAGAATCTACTGGAATTACCGCCAGAAGAACGCTCTCTGGCTGGTGTGTTTCTAGCATTCCAATATCCTTTAGAAATTCCCGGCGTTAGCAATGTCGATTTCTTGCGCGTGGCTTACAATGCTCACCGCAAACATCGTGAATTGGAAGAATTAGATGCTTTTGATTTCCAAGATTTAATCGAGGACAAGCTGGATATTGTTAAGATGAATCCGGCTTTCTTGAGCCGCAGCGTAAATGAGGGTTTTTCCGGTGGTGAGAAAAAGCGGAATGAGATTTTGCAAATGGCGCTGTTGGAACCGAAGTTAGCTATTTTGGATGAGACTGATTCTGGTTTGGATATCGATGCTCTCAAAATTGTTGCTGGCGGTGTGAATCAGTTGTCAAATGCTGAAAATTCGATGTTGGTGATTACTCACTATCAGCGGTTGTTGAATTACATTATCCCTGATTTCATTCACGTCATGGAAGCTGGTAGAATTATCTTAACTGGCCCGAAAGAGTTGGCGCTGGAATTGGAAGAGCGCGGTTATGACTGGGTTGTGGAAGAAGAAGCAGCAGGAGTTGGCGCGCGATGATAAATACTCAGGTTGCTACTAGGGAAATGTTTTTGGCTGATTTGGTTAATCAGTGCGGTAAGTTGGAGGTTGCTAATAGCGAAAGTTCGACTTACGGGTTGCAGGATTTGCGGGATGCGGCGACTGAATATGTGCTGGCTGCGAGTTTTCCAACTGTGAGGGATGAGGAATGGCGCTTTACTGATTTGTCGCCGGTTTTGCAAGTTCCTTTTCATGTACCGCAGAGCAATCAGTCAAATGTTAAGCTGACTGATATTATTATGCCTGTGAAAAATCGGGATGATTTACCATTAAGATTGGTATTTGTTAACGGTTTTTATGCGCCGGATTTGTCAACGGGGAATTTGCCGGACTTTTATGTAGGTAATCTATCCAATGTACCGGAAAAATATCGATCGCGCATCACCGATGTTTTGAGCAAGCACAAACAGCAAACTGAAGTGTTCACAGCCTTGAATACTGCGGGTTTGGTGGATGCTGCGGTGGTGTTCGTACCGGCTAATATGCCGATCGACCTTCCGATTCATTTGCTGTTCCTGACTGCACCAGGTGCATCTGGGACGATGTGTCAGCCGCACTGCTTAATCATAGCTGAGGCTGGCAGCAACATCACTGTCGTTGAGGATTACGCAACTATCGGCAATGTACCCGCTTTTACGAATGCTGTGACGGATGTTGTTGTCGGTGAAAACGCCACGGTGAATCATGTTCGGCTTCAGCGCGAAGGTTTGGATGTTGTTCATGTGGGCAAAAGTGCGATCGAGCAAGCGCGCAATAGTCGTTATACTTGTCATGCTATCAGTTTGGGCGGCAAAATATCGCGGCACAATTTAGAAGTATTTCAGCGCGGCGAAGGCACCGAAACAACTTTAAACGGCTTAACCGTAGCCTTTGGCGAACAGTTGGCGGACACTCACAGTTTAATCGATTTCAATCATCCCCACGGCACAAGTCGGCAATTGCACAAGTGCATTGTCGGTAACAAAGCCCGCGCTGTATTTAACGGCAAAGTTTTTGTTCGCAAAGCCGCACAATTAACAGATGCCGGACAATTGAGCCGGAATTTGTTGCTGTCGCCGAGAGCACGTGTCGATACAAAACCGCAGTTGGAAATTGTGGCGGATAACGTTAAATGTTCCCACGGTGCAACTGTCAGCCAGTTGGAAGATGATGAACTTTTCTACTTGCAAAGCCGCGGCTTAGATTTAGAAAGAAGTCGCTATTTGCTGATTGATGCTTTTGCGGCGGAAATGCTCAATCAATTGCCGATTGTTGGAGTGGCAAAAATGCTTTCTACCTGCATGGCTATCCAAGAATAACTGATTGGTTAGCATACAAATTAGGACACAGCAATGCTGTGTCCCTACCCATAAATATTGTACAATTTTCAACAAATCTGTAAGGGCGGGTTCACCAATCACATTTACTTCCCACAAACAATCTATATAAACCCGCCCCACCACCACAGACAATCTAGATAAACATAGATTTTTATTTAAATCAAAAATTGTGGTTGTCAATTTTTGATTTATTCAACTAAATGTAATCCCCGTCTGTTTTACCAGAAAGAATTGGTTTCAAGCCTCTCTCCCTTGTAGGAATAAACTAAAATCAGACTATTCATTGCTCCTATCTTTTTCCTTCTAGCCCAAGTGCTGTCAACTGTCAACTGTCAACTGTCAACTGTCAACTGTCAACTGAATGAAGGCGGGTATATGTGAAAAGATGAATTATCTTTTGAACACAAGTGAAGCTTTTTATTCACCGCATAAACGAACCGACAACACCGTTCAAATCTTCAGCCAAAGGATTTCCCAAGGCCTTAAATTTCCACTCGCCACCTTCTCGATAAACTTCTCCCATCAACATATTTAATTTGCCTTCATAGGAAGGATCGCTTGACAAGCGATAGCGAGCAATTTCTTTTCCGGCTGCATCTACAGCCCTCACAAAAGCATTTTCTACCATGCCAAAATGCTGTTGTCTGTCTTTTCCATTGTAAATATTTACGCCCAAGATAATTTTGTGATATTCTGCTGGTAAAGAGCTTAGTTTCACAAATATTTGTTCGTCATCTCCGTCTCCGGCTCCCGTGAGATTGTCGCCGGAATGAACAACTGTTTTATCCTTCGACTCTAAATGAGAGTAATAAATTACATCTTCTTTGTAATTTTTTAATTTGCCATTTTCTCCCAGCAGCAAAGCGTAGGCATCTAAGTCAAAATTTGCACCGCTGCTTCTACCGAAAAGACCTGTTTTAGCTTGCGCTACATCCCAGCCCAAAGCTAATGTTAATCGGGATAAGTCGAATTCACTTTTGCTGAGTACGATCGATTGTCCTTTTGTCAAGTTAATAGCCATATCTTTGTAATTGTGTAAGGTTTATCGTGCAATACAGTTCTGATCAGATTTAGGTTGAAACCGCGCCTATACAAACAAAGCTCGATATCAGCGGGTTGAAGAACGGGCGATTGAAATTACCTGACTTTCTTCAGTCCGCCTCTGGGGACTTTGTTTTTTTAGACGAGGTTTCAATCCTACGTCTTCTCTATTTCCTTCTGATCAGGCGTACTTATCTACAAAGCTTTGCAAGCCGGAATTATAGCCTTGTCCGACAGCTTGGAACCTCCACTCGCCATCTTTCTTGTAAAGTCTGCCAAACTCCACCGCAGTCTCCCGAGAAAAATCCTCGTCCAAATCGTATTTCGTTACTTCTGTATTAGTAGTGGTGTCGTAAATCCTGATAAAAGCATTCCGCACTTGACCAAAATTTTGTCTTCTCGATTCCGCTTCGTGGATTGTCACGACAAACACAATCTCTTCTACCGCTGGATCGACTTTGGTTAAATCAACTGTAACGGTTTCATCGTCGCCAACTCCTTCTCCGGTTCTGCTATCTCCGAGATGTTTTACAGAAGAATCCGGCGACTCGTTGTTATTGTAGAAAACAAAGTATTTTTCGCTGGGAATTTTACCAGCAGCGCCCAGCATAAACACGGAAGCGTCTAAGTCAAATGCCCCTCCGGTGTCTGTAGCGTTGATATCCCATCCCAAACCGATCCCGGCATTTTTCAGCCCCGGTGCTTCTTTAGAAAGATTGATTCTTCCGCCTTTTTCCAAGTTGATTGACATTTGCTCTCCTGTTCGCGACATCACTGATGTTATTTAACAATTATACGACAAATTTTAAATGTCAAGGATCATATGTCTTCTCTTTAAACGATTGATTTAGGAGCGCGCATTCGGCACATAGCGATGTCAACTCACTGATTCATCCTGTAAATGTGCCAAAATCCGATCGACCGTTTCTGAAACCGTTAGATGGGTTGAATCCAGCCAATAACCGAGATGAGGGGTTTCGGTGCGGAGGATGCGATCGAATTCATAAACCATGGTTTCGTTGGCATATCCGGTCTTCAATCGTGCTGCATCCCGTGCCGCTACAACCTCTGCCGAGGGACACAGAACGATCGCACACAACGGCACATCATGAAACGAGGCAACTATCTCAGCAAGTGCCGAACCAATGATAATGTCTTGATAGACAACGGTAAAGCCAGCCTGGAGATATTGTCGCGCTGCCATTGCTGCCAGGTGATAGCGCAATTGAAGTTGCTGATATGCCTCTGCTGACAAATTTAACGTCATTTGGGCCTGCCCATTCACGATCGCGCGACGAAAGATATCCCCGCGCAGGTGAACGCTTTTGGGCAACCTTTCGGCAAGTGATTGGGCAACTGTTGATTTTCCAGCAGCCATATTTCCGGTAATTAAAATAATTTGTGGCTGATGATTTTCAGGTTGTTGATTGCTGTTCATAATGTTAAAAATTATACCACCAACTTTTAATATCAATAACAACTATACAAGAAAATGAGTGATAAAAATATTTTAAAACGTAAACGTTTGTGAATATTGTAGATACTTGCTTGCCATTATTTATTATGAGGGATATTCTAGTTACATCGATTAGAGAGCGAGTTGATTAGGGACTTCATTGAAAAGTTATGACCAATAATACTCGAAACATACTGGCAGTTTTAGCAGGGACAGCGATCTGCTACGGAGCAATTTCAATAGCCGATATGCCGATCGCCCGCTCGGCAGTTCTCACGTATAATTTGAAGGCGCCCGGATTTGCCAGCGGTTTGGTTAAGTTTAGCAACTCTGGGATTGCAGGAATAGGCATAGAAGAAGCTACAGTTTCTGAAGGGAGATTAAATACTGTATTTGTTGCCGGATTAGCTGGACCAAGTTCGCCAGAATATCGATTGCCACGCAGAGAATATTATGATTTAGCAGGAGCAATAGCTTTATTTTTTGAAGGGGAATTTCGCGGCATAAAAGCTAGGGGTTCAGACAGATTAACCGAAGTAGTTGACATTCCAGACACAGGATTTGGAGAGTATTACACGAGATACGAGTCAGGAGCAGCCTGGTCTTTGGATACCAATGGATTATCTAATCCCGGTCGGTGGATATCTGGATTTGAGGGATATACTGAAACTTATATCTACGCTCGCACTCATTTTCTTGGTGTTGAGCGATCGCCCTATCGCTCTGGTAACACTATGTTGTATGAACTGGCAGACACGGCAGCCGAACCAGTTCCCGAACCAATGACTGTTGCGGGAACTGCTTTAGCATTGGTTGGTTTTGCGGGTTTCAAGCAAACAAAAAAGATGGCATCTTGAGGATGCAATCGCCGTACTTATGTAATCTCAAAATCTCGAATTTACTACTTTGTATAGGTTGCACGAACAGTCTGCTCACCAGTACAATGAGTAACAATCGGCTAACAGTATTGCACAGCTAAAGTAATTTAACAAATTGCTGCTGATACTCATCCTCTGTCATCAGTTCTGTCGTGCTTTCCACCCTGTCTAAAAACACGATCCCATCTAAATGGTCGTATTCGTGCTGAAAAATCCGAGCCACAAAGTCTGTCAATTCTTGTCTGTGGAGTTTCCCGTCTCTACAAGTGTATTCAATTTCGATCGCCCTACTTCTCGGCACCAATCCCCGAATCCCCGGAATACTCAAACAGCCTTCCCAGTCTTTGGCTGTATCTGTTGATGCCGCGACAATCCGGGGATTAATCATCGCTGTCGGTTCCATGTGCGGTGCTTGGGGATACCGCAGGTTGGGGCGGGATGCGACGATGAACAGCCGATCGCACATCGCAGCTTGAGGGGCGGCAATTCCCACTCCGTGCGCGTGTTGGACGGTAGAAATTAGGTTGTCGATTAGCTGTTGAATGCGATCGTCCTTCACATTCTCGACAACTTGCGACGGTTGGCGCAGTACCGGATTTCCTAATTGTGAAATTTGCAAGATTTCTGGCATAGTTATTGGTTAGTTGTTATTTGTTATTGGTTATTTGTTATTTGTTATTTGGTTATTGTTAAATAACTACTGCCAACTGCCAACTGCCAACTGACAACTGATTATCGAACTTGTTGAACGGGCAAACTCCCCGGTTTCACACTCAAATTAACTATTTGCCCGTTGCGGTTGATTTCCATTTGCAAATTGCCGCCAACCTTCGCATTTTGCACGAAGTCCTGAACAGCTTCCGACTGAATAATCGGCTGATTGTTAATCTTTTGAATCACATCTCCAGCCCGCAAACCTGCGGCGGCTGCGGGAGAATTAGGAACAACACTCACAATCGCCACACCGCGATCGACTGCAACTCGCAAATTGCTGTTAGCATTGCCGTTAATTTGCTGCTTCACCTCTGGAGTCAGCGTCGCCATTTCAATACCCAGATAAGCGTGTTCGACTTTCCCCGTCGCAATCAGTTCCTTCGCCACCTCTTGCGCCGCCTGAATCGGAATCGCAAACCCCAATCCTTGAGCACCTTGAATAATCGCCGTATTCATCCCGATCACTTCACCCGAAGCATTCAGCAGCGGGCCGCCGGAATTTCCCGGATTGATTGCAGCGTCTGTTTGAATAAAACCAATGCGCTTGTCGGGTACGCCCACCTCGGTACTCGATCGCCCTGTAGCGCTAATTATCCCCGCTGTCACCGAATTGTCCAAACCCAAAGGATTGCCGATCGCGATCGCCCATTCCCCAGACAGCAGCTTATCAGAATTGCCGATCGTCACCACAGGCACATCATTCGCCTCAATCTTCACCACAGCAACATCCGTCACCTTATCCGCCCCCAACACCCGCCCCTGATAGCTGCGGCCGTCCTTGAGAGTGACATTTACCGTATCCGCGCCCTCTACAACGTGAGCGTTAGTGAGAATCACGCCGTCAGTCCCGATCGCAAAACCCGAACCAGTACCCCGTTCGATTCCGCCCCTGCCGCCCGAATTTGGTTGTCCACCAAAAAAATCCTCCGGCGAAACCCCTCTATTTCCCGGTTTCACCTTGCGCGAAGCATCGATCCGCACCACAGCCGGCCCCACTTTTGCCACCGCAGCCACAATAAAATTCACATTAGCCGCATCCCCCGACAAGGGAACAGGCGGCAAGACTTTGCTAGCTTGAGGCTTAGTATTAGCAGGCGGCACTTCCAATCTCGGTTGCAGGGTTCTTTGTCCCCCATCCCCCGAATTTGCACGCAATTGAGAAACCGACAGCCGATCGCCCAACATGGCGGCTCCTGCTCCCGTTACCAGCAGCAATATATAAATTGCCGGTTGCTTCCAAAATTTGCCAGTAGAACTCTTCATCGCGACGTTTTAAGGCTTTCGGGCCAAATTTAAATACTTGCCTAGCAGCTCTTTGATACCTGCTATATCCGCAGAGCCACAAACAAAATTTTTGGGCGATCGGCAGACTCACCTAAACTGTAACATTCAGCTTCTCATTTTAGATTTGAGATTGCCGATTTTAGATAGGACGTACGGTTGAAACCGCGTCTAGACAAACGATGTCCGCCGGACGCCGACTGAATAAAATCAAGAATTCCTACCCGCTTGCAGTAGATTTTGTCTCCATAAGTATGATGTCAACCGCTCACTCTTGAACCTGCGGAGGCAGGTTTTGTATGTATAGACGCGGTTTCAACCGCCCGGTCTTCGGCTAAACTAAACTCTCTAGACTAGAGAATCTCTTGAATGCCGATCGGCAAAGGTAAGCAGTGGACATTACGCTCGAAAGTCTGTGGAATCAGATACTTGAACGTCTCCAGGTACAACTGAGCAGGCCTAGCTTTGAGACGTGGATCAAAACGGCCAGAGCCGAACAACTCGAAAATAACTGTTTGATCGTCAGCGCCCCCAACCCCTTTGCTCGCAATTGGTTGCAAAAATACTACGTCAAAACCATCGCCGACGCAGTTGAAGAAATTCTCGGCTATCCCGTAGAAATTTACTTGACAATTGCCGGGGGAAATGAAACAGGTGGTAGCAACGACTCCGCCATGATTTGGCCATCCCCGATCGCCGATAGCCCCGAAAGCCACTCCCTACACCCGCCGAAACCTGCCCATTTAAACCCCAAATACGTATTTTCCCGCTTTGTCGTCGGTTCCAACAACCGCATGGCCCACGCAGCAGCCCTCGCAGTAGCCGAGTCTCCGGGCCGAGAATTCAATCCCCTATTTTTGTGCGGCGGCGTTGGTTTGGGCAAAACTCATCTCATGCAGGCGATCGGTCATTATCGCTTAGAAATTGACCCCAGCGCCAAAGTTTTTTACGTTTCAACTGAAAAATTCACTAACGATTTAATCGCTGCCATTCGCAAAGATAGTATGCAAACTTTCCGCGATCACTATCGCGCAGCCGATGTTTTATTAATAGATGACATCCAATTTATCGAAGGCAAAGAATACACCCAAGAAGAATTTTTTCACACTTTTAATACATTGCACGAAGCCGGAAATCAGGTAGTTTTAGCTTCCGATCGCCCGCCGCAGCAAATCCCCCGCCTGCAAGAGCGCTTGTGTTCCAGATTTTCGATGGGATTAATTGCCGATATTCAATTGCCAGACTTGGAAACACGCATGGCAATTTTGCAGAAAAAAGCCGAGTATGAAAACATGAGGCTGCCGCGAGATGTCATAGAATACATTGCTTCTAGTTACACTTCCAACGTTCGGGAATTAGAAGGTGCTTTAATTCGAGCCGTAGCATATCTTTCTATTACCGGTTTGCCGATGACTGTGGAGAATATCACCCCGATTTTGAACCCGCAAACTGAAACCGTAGAGGCGACACCCGATGCAGTCATTGCAGTTGTGGCTGAGGTGTTTGATGTTTCTGTGGAAGACTTGAAGGGTGTTTCCCGCAGGCGAGAAATTAGCTTTGCCCGTCAAATCGGGATGTATTTAATTCGGCAGCATACCGATTTGAGTTTGCCGAAGGTTGGCGAAGTTTTCGGCGGCAAGGATCACACGACAGTGCTTTATAGTTGCGACAAAATTGCTCAGTTGCGGAATACCGATCCGACTTTAGCCCAAACTTTGCGTCAATTGAGCGATCGAATTAACGCTGTCAGCCGCAAAAGTTAAGAAGAAGAAAGAAGGAAGCCATGACAGGGATTCGGACGGGTGCATCTCAATGAGTGCAAATATATTCGTAGGGGCGAAGCATTTCGGTAGTCAATCTCTGGTTATCACTAATAAATTGTCTACCGAAATGCTTCGCCCTTGTAATATCATGCGTGAAAAAATGTTGCAACAATAAAATTGTTGGGCGATGTGAAACGGAGGGTTGTTTCGTTCACCCAATGTGTAAGGTGCGTCGCCCCACCGATTTTCACTCTTTTTTAGAGATTGTTTAGGGCGACACACCCTACATATACTCTCAAACTGTCAACTGTCAACTGTCAACTGTCAACTGTTGAAAGCCTGCGGTAAAGACGCTAACCAATCTTCCCAGAACTTCGCTGCTTGAACTGATAAATGTCCAGCATAACGAATTGTATCCTCTCGAAGTTTAGCGACTGTGATATCAGGCGTTGCTCCAATTTCACACGCATGACCAATGAACCACCGTTCTAATCCTTGAGCTGTGACTTCTGGATGAAACTGCAACGCCAATCCTCCTTTTTTCCATGAAAAAGCTTGGTTTTGATAAATCGCACTAGCCGCTAAATGAGTGCTATCAGTAGGCAGATCGAAGGTATCTCCATGCCAATGAAGAACGGCTGTTTTATCTCCTGCTAAGTGAGCAAGTGGTGTTTGCTGACCTGCTAGACTCAGGTTTAGAGGAGACCATCCAATCTCTTTTTGCAATCCAGGATAAACTTTCGCTCCTAAAGCACGAGCCATCAACTGTGCCCCCAAACAAATCCCTAGCGTAGGCAAATCGTTAGCAAGACGATATTCTAATAGACGTAACTCATCAATTAGAAACGGATAATCCTGCTCATCGTAAGCTCCAATTGGGCCTCCAAGAATTATCAGCAGACTTGTGTTGCGATCGATCTGAGTCAAATCATCCGATCCAGCTTCTAAATATCTGACTGTGTAGTTTTGCTGATTCAATGCTTCAGCTAAACTTCCCAGATCCTCAAAGGCAATATGTCTAATGACAGTGGCGTGTTTCAAAGTAGTCACCCTTAAATCAATTCGTAATCTGCGAAAACTTGCTCAATTGTACGATCGTCCAACACTCCAGCGGCTGCAAACATTTTTAAGGTTGGATTGGCAGCTTGTCGAACAAATTTAGCAATTTGGCTGGGTACGTAAACCTCTTCTAGAATTCCTTCCGAATCCTTTGCATTAAAGCCTAAGCGCCTCAGAATACTGTATTCGAGTTGGCGATCGGGGCCCAGAAATGCCCATACCAGTTGTGGCAGTAATTGTCCCATTTCCTCTTGCTCATAGGATCCAAGGCTTTGCCAAAGGATGGGGAACAAGCCACGAAAATAAACGCTGTGCAACGCTTCGTCAGCCGCATGATCGCCGATAACCGCACGGACAATAGGAGAGACTTGAGCATCGTGGGGAACATTGTTAAGAACCTTTGTCACCAGAGTTTCTGAGATTGTGACAAAAAACAGTTGAATGAGATGGGGCGACAGCCGAGTTTGATGTTCAGCAATAATTTTCTCGATGATGCGATCGAAGTGTGGACGACCAATAACCGATCGATCGAGTCCGAATGCCTCCTCCACCTGAGTTGAAAATAATTCAACAAAGAGAGCGTGTCCTCCTTCATCGCAATAAATTCGCAGAGCATCATTGCGCTGAAGCGTGCTTAAAAAAATGGGTGCATTTCCTTGAGCCAGACTGCTGCAAACAGGATTGACATGACTCAATTCCAACAAAGTTGTGAATTGTAAATGAGCAAGGAGTCGATAAGCTAGAACCGTTACCCGATGAGTTGAATCTGACGCAATGGCAGGATGATCGGCTAACGGGACGAGATCTGGAGAAAAGGGTAAACCTTCAATGTTACCTTCCCGAAGAGGTTTGTTCCGTATCCAACTTGATTCATTCCATCGGCCCAAAGGGCTTTTGTAGTTTTCCTGAAAGATAGATGCACCTAGCTTGTTCACTGTCATCATGAAAAAGTTCCTTGACATTAAGGGAAACAACGTTACAGGCAATAAATATTTACAATTCCTAATCAACTCCGTTTCATTAGTAACAAACATTTACTACTATATATGATGTGGCGTCATTGGAGCTAACTAATGCTCCAATTAAAGATATTTTGAGTGTACCATTGCTGGAATATTTCGTCTTGTATGATTTCTAACGAAAAAGGATACTAAAAATCTAGCGATACCAATCCTAGTATCAACACAACGCCCAAATATATGGTGCTTTGTATGGGCAAACCCTCTAGTGGTTACTATCCATAGGATGCTTACCCTTAGTCCTAAAAGTTTCGTTGAAAGTTCGAGAACGAGACTCGATCGCTACGTATAGCCTTTCTCAAAAAGATGAGGTATAACTGACAGCTTACATAACCGTTTAAACCAAGAGGGCCCAAGCCCAACAACGTCCGCGAATCTTTCTGATAACCGCTGTATTTACGAGAGTTGTTTCCAGAGTGGAGTTGGCAACTCCCTGGTGGTGGTATGCAGTTTTGGATTAAGCTTCCACCTAATCAGCCCGCAGACGAGATTGTGGATCTCGCAGCAGAACGAGGAGTGGGTTTGTGGTCAGGGGCAGCTTACTTTGAGCCTGATGCAAAAGAGGCAAATTATTATTTGGTACTTGGATATGGTGCAGTTACAGAATCTGATATTCATCAAGCATTCAATATACTTAAGGGTTTGAGGCTTTGACGGTAAACAATGATGTCCTCACTAGAATTAGCTGGATGCTTAAGTAGGGAGGCGACTTTTTTGTTAAACGGATTCTATGATATCGAGGTTTGGCGACTGTAATATCAGGCGTTGCTTCAATTTCAAATATATCTCGGCTGAATAAGCTGTTTCGCGTCTAAATTGTATTTTTCGGGCGGGCTTTCTGGCCCACCCCACAGAACTTTTTTTAAACTTGACTATACAATTTAAATGCACTTCAGCTTGTCTTGCTCGAATGTAACGATCGCCAATTGTAGGAAAACGGTACACCGTCGTGTCCTGACTGTGGGTAATCTCAAATCCGGTGGCATCGGATTTGAGATTAGCTGTGGAAAAACCTGTGGACAAATCACCGTAAGTTTGTGGAAAATATCACGGATGCTTTTAACCTGGACATTCTTCGATATCATCGACACCCTAAAGATCCTTAACTCTCTGGCTGAAAAAAGTTTTTGAGGATCGAGGGGCGGGCGATCGACTTTTTCCAGCTTTTCCACAAGTTTTCCACAGGCAAAAAGCAACTACAAGCCTTTTCAGACAAGCATTTAATTTTGTTTTCCACAGTTTACACAGAGCGAACCCCAGAAAAATAATTCAACAAATTAAAAATGAATCTGGTGCTGTGTGCACACCTACACACAGAAAAACCGAGCCACCGACTTTCTGTGATACGATTTGTTTCTATCTCAAATCCGGTTAATTAACCTTCATCTCATGAAATTGGTTTGCACCCAAAGTGACCTCAACGCCAACCTCTCGTTGGTAAGTCGGGCCGTTCCCTCCCGCCCGACACATCCCGTACTAGCCAACGTGCTCTTAGTAGCGGATGAGGAAAATCAGCGGGTTAGCTTAACAGCTTTCGATCTCAGTTTGGGTATTCGCACCAGCTTTGCAGCAGAAGTGACTGGCGGCGGTAGTTTTACCATACCCGCGAAATTGCTCAACGATATAGTTTCCAGACTCCCAAATGGAGAGATTACTTTAGAAGACGAAGCCGGAGATACCGTCGCTTGTCTCACTTGCAGTTCTGGCAGCTATCAAGTCAGAGGCATGGGCCCCGAAGAATTCCCAGAATTGCCGGCAATCGAAGCAGGAACAATCCTGAAATTGCCGCCCGAAGCCTTGATAGAAGGACTCAAAGGAACTTTATTTGCTACTAGCCCCGACGAAGCAAAACAGGTACTGGCAGGCGTGCATTTAAAGGTACTGAAAGATTGCCTAGAATTTGCAGCTACAGACGGCCACAGATTGGCAGTAGTTCAAACTGCCAACGAAAAAGCAGAAGGTGAAGAAACCGAAGAAGAATTTGAGGTGACTGTACCCGCTAAAGCATTGCGGGAAGTAGAAAGAATGCTGGTGATGCGACAGTGGACTGAACCAGTCACCCTACATTTTGAACACGGTCAAGTAGTGTTTGAATGGGCCGAGCAGCGCCTGACAACCCGCACCTTGGAAGGGCAATATCCCGCCTACCGACAGTTGATTCCGCCCTCTTTTGAGCGGCAAATTACTCTTGAGCGGCGATCGCTCTTAGCCGCAGTCGAAAGAATTGCTGTTTTTGCAGATCAAAAAAATAATATCCTCAAATGTAGCATCGACGAGGAAAATCAGGAAATTACTTTGTCAGTAGACGCCAAAGATGTCGGCTGCGGTAAAGAGTCAATGGCGGCACAGATTTCGGGAGAAAGCATAGATATTGCTTTCAACGTGAAATACTTAGTTGACATTTTGAAAACGGCTCAATCTCCCGAAATTCAACTGCAATTAAACGGTGCTCTTGCCCCTGTAATTTTTCAGCCTTTGGGCGGAGTCAATGCCACATTCTTAGTAATGCCTGTTCAGCTTCGACCTTAATTGCTGGAAGAAGATAGGATCCGGCGGTTGGAAACCGCGTCTACACAAACGATGTCCGCCTCCGCGGACTGAAGAATAAAACGTAATTTTAACAACTCGTTCTTCAACCCGCGGAGGCGGGTTTTGGTTGTATAGACGCGGTTTCAACCGCCGGGTATTCTTCATCCTCAACTGCCTTCAAATTAATGGCAACAATATCTCAAATTCCGTACCAGTACCGGGCGTTGAATGCAAGTTCAACTTACCTTTATGCTTCTCCGTAACAATTTGATGAGTAATTGCCAAACCCAAACCAGTACCTTTCCCCGCTGGTTTAGTAGTGAAAAATGTCTCAAAAATCCGCCGCTGAATTTCGGGCGCAATTCCCGGCCCGTTATCGGCAATTCTGATTGCTATCCAAGCATTATTGGGATTTTTTCCCGCTGCTTCTGGGCTGAAGTCTCCATTTTGGCTGGCGGACGATCGCAATTTTGCATTTTGTCGTAGCTTGCGGGGCGGGACGCCATCGCCCAAAACATAATTTTGCATTAATTCTGAACTTACGCAGTCTCCGTCAGCACTGTTTATTACCTCAGTTTGAATAGTAATCGCAGGTACAAAACCTTTGGTTCCTTTTAGCTCTTCCAAGGCGTCCATCGCATTGCTGACAATATTCATAAATACCTGGCTTAACTGACCAGAATAACACTTCACCAAAGGCAAATTTCCATAGCTTTTAACTACTTTAAACCCGTACTTGAGACGGTTTTTCATAATTAGTAGCGTACTGTCAATACACTCGTGGATATTAGATTCTTTCAAGTGGGTTTCGTCCATGTGAGAGAAGGTGTGCAGGCTGGTGACAAGTTCCGTCAGTCTCTCGGATGAAACCTTCATACTTTTGAGAATTTCCGCCCAATCTTCTTGTAAGAAATCAAATTCTATGTCTTCTTTGAGTTCGTCAATTTGTGCGCTAGGGCCGACAATTTGTTCGTAAGCAGTCAGCAATTGCAAGATGTCTTTTGAGTAGTTTGACAAAAAACCGAGATTTCCGCTGATGCAGGTGACGGGGTTTCTAATTTCGTGGGCAACTCCAGCAACCATCTGCCCCAAACTGGCTAGTTTTTCGGTTTGAATTAGTTGAGATTGAGTTTGCTGTCTCAGTAATTTTGTTGCTAGTTCGTGAATATTAGATTGGGCTACTAGCAGTTCGTGTACGTCTACCAAACTATAATTTTGAGGCGACACTTGAACGACAATTGGTTCATAAAGCAGTTCTTTCGATCGCAGCAGCGACTTCCGGGCTGCATCCACGATTAAAGTATTGCTGGGGAAAATTAAAGTCTCAGTTTGGGCAAAGCGGTACAAAGCCCTCACAGGTCGCTTTAAAAATAATTCTCGCCCAAAAGGACGGCTGAGAAATTCTAAAAATCTCCGCCTGGAAATCATCCCCGCAAATTCACCTCGATCGGTTAAAATGACTCCCGGTAACAGCGGATTGGCTTCTAACATCTGGGAAATTTGCATTCCCAAATCCGTAGCTTCTACGTTAAAAGCGTAAAGCGACAATTCCACGAGAGTAGAATCTAAAGAAAGTTCTCCTAAGTCAGCCTGGGAGAGCGGTTGGACTGGTCTTTCTATGCAGGAGGTATTTAACATAAATTCATCAGCACGCTTTTTTGGGGTTATATTTGCCAACAGATATTTAGCCACCAAAGCTCAGTCGATGAGTAGCTGAGTGCTTTGGCCGACATTCTCCTGGGAAACGGAATTTTAAATTACACAAAAAACTTACGGTGGTAAATGAGATTTTACCACTTCCAGTATTAGGCAAGTTCGAGTATGACCGAGATAGATGCGCCCTGGCAATTATGCCTGACTTTATTTTATATTGGCTTGAGGGGTATTAACGCTTTGTTCGAGTATTTAACTCTTAATTAACCTTGAGTTATAGTCTTAACCTATTGTTAACAATAACCTGAGAGGGCTGAAAAATAATTAATTAAATATGGGAACATAGAGATTGTAGGCGAGCATCTGTAGGGAAACGGCACTGCCGTGTCCTTACCAGAATCTGGAAATTCTAATGATTGCTATAAGATTGAGGACGATCGCAAAAAAGTTTTAACTGAATCTTAACTTAGCGCTGTGAAGAAGGTATGATCTACAGGGGCTCAGCCAAATACGTGTAACGAGATAGCAATTTACCAGTAGGCGATCGATGCAACCAGTCCTAACGAATCAGTTAAACAATGCTTTTACCCTGTTTCTCAGCTTGTTAGTAGAAGCAATACCTTTTCTGCTGCTGGGAGTTTTATTCTCAGGTTTGCTGCTGGGTTTTGTAGACGAACGCAAACTCGTATCCCGCATCCCGCGAAACCCGCTGCTGGCGGCTTTGATGGGTAGTTCGATCGGCTTTTTGTTTCCGGTGTGCGAGTGCGGTAACGTCCCCGTAGCCCGCAGGTTGCTAATGCAGGGAGTTCCCGCACCAGCCGCGATCGGCTTTTTACTCGCGGCCCCCACCATCAATCCCGTGGTAATTTGGGCGACTTGGACGGCATTTCGCGATCAGCCCGAAATTGTAGTTTTGCGGGTAGTCTTTTCTCTCTTGATAGCCACAATTATCGGCTGGGTGTTCAGCGTCCAAACAGATTTGCGACCTCTGTTACACCCTTCTGTAGCCCGCGCGATTCCTCTCCCAAAACCAGAGTTGTCCGAAACAGAACTCGCCCCAGCCGACACTCCGCTACTGTTGCAGTCGGGAACTTTTATGCTAGGTCAGGGCGGTGCAGTGCCGATCGAATCTTTGCTACAAGACCAGCGACAGCCCTTAAAAACAGGCAAAACTGACAAAACCTCGAAACGTTCCTCGATGTTCCACCGCGTTTCTAAAGAGCGTCTGCGCCTGCTTTTAGATACTATGGTACAGGAGTTGCGGGAATTGGGAGGAGTGTTGGTTGTCGGAAGTGCGATCGCCGCCATCATTCAAGTTGGCGCACCCCGCGAACTAATTCTCAACCTCGGCCAAGGCCCTGTTTCTTCGATTCTGGCGATGCTGCTATTAGGGGCAGTCGTATCGATTTGTTCTACAGTAGATGCTTTTTTTGCCCTTTCTTTTGCTTCCACATTTACCAGCGGTTCGCTGTTAGCATTTCTCATTTTCGGCCCGATGATTGACCTCAAAGGCATCGGTTTAATGCTATCTATTTTTAAAGGTCGCTCTGTAATTTACTTAATGGTCTTGGCAGCTCAGTTAACATTTTTAATGACCCTCGCTGTCAATTTGTATCTAGGTTAATAAATGAGCCTAGACGGAAAAATAACTAGAGATTCCCAATGACCAATAAACAATGACCAATAACCAATGACTAATGACCAATGACTAATGACCAATGACTAATGACTAATGACCAATGACTAATGACTCTTAAAAAATGAATTTCAAGAAAATTAGCCCCTGGCTGGACGCCCTAGCTATCTTAGCGTGGGGAATATTACTCCTCAAATATTGGATCACCGGGAAATTAAGCATTCTCATTCACCCGAATTACTTTGGGTTGACTGTAGCGGGAGGAATCGGCTTAATGATTATTGGCGGGTTAAAAACTTGGGAACTCTTAAAGGTCGATCGCGCCAAAAAGCAATCCCGGACATCGCCAGCAAATAAATCTCTCAGAAGTACAGAAGTTGAACACATTACTTTATTTCCCCCCAGTATCGGCAGCACCTTAATGTTGAGCGTCGCATTGATCGGTTTAGCAGTAACGCCACGCACATTTACCAGCCAGACAGCACTCGAACGAGGCCTCACCGAATCCCTGCCCATCACCAGACTGCAACCCCAAGAATTTCGCAATACTACAAAACCCGAAAGGCGATCGCTCATCGAATGGGTGCGGCTGTTAAATTTCAATCCCGAACCCGATACATATAGAGGTCAAAAAGTCAAGGTTCAAGGATTTGTGATTCACCCGCCCAAGGTAGCAGAACAATATATGTGGATCGGGCGTTTTATCATTACCTGCTGCGCGGCGGACGCCTATCCGATCGGGTTGCCGGTAAAATTACCGATCGGTCAAAGTCGCACCGCCTTCGCCCCAGACAGTTGGCTAGAAATAGAAGGAGAGACGATCGTAGAAGAACTGCAAGGCAAGCGCAAATTAATTATTCAAGCATCCTCCCTCCGATCGATTCCCGAGCCTAAAAACCCTTATGATTATTAGACAGCCAGCAAGTTGGAGATTAAATTTTACCTTGGCGATCGCGAGATGGGCATCCCGCCAGTGGGCAACTTTAATCTCGCGACTTGAAATCTGTTGTATTTGAGATTGTGGCATGGGCCAGAAGAGCCCGTCCTCCGTAGGACAATTAACATCAAGTAAAGTCAGCTATAAAAGTAGCAGCAACATCCTGTAGCAGTTGCCAACAGGAAATTCAGCAACTAGACTCGTAATTAGAAAATAAGTTCTCCCTATATGTCATCTGAATATGTCATCTGAAAAAAAATTAGCGCTTAAAGGTGCTTTCTGGACGATCGCCAGCTATGGAAGCAGTCAAATTATCCGATTCGGCAGCAACCTAATCCTGACGCGCCTGCTGTTACCAGAACTATTTGGTCTAATGGGTCTAGCCTACGTTTTTATCACAGGTGTCCACCTATTTACAGACATAGGTCTTGGCCCAAGTATCATCCAAAACAAGCGTGGAGAAGAACCAGAATTTCTCAACACCGCTTGGACAATGCAAGTTATTCGCAGTGTTTTTATTTGGTTTTGTTTAATTTTAATCACCTGGCCAGTCGCTACTTTTTATGGAGAACCCCGTCTCCTGTGGTTGATTCCGGTCATAAGTCTAACTACTCTCATAGGAGGATTTAAATCTACTTCCGTATCCATTCTCGAACGCAAAATGACAGTTAAGAACGTAGTAATGTTTGAATTGGCCATACAGGTCATTTCTACTACAGTCATGATTGTTTGGGCATGGTTCGATCGCAGTATCTGGGCTATCCTCGCAGGGGGTTTCGTAGGCTCTGTAGTGGAATTAGTATGGAGCCATTTTTTGATTCGCGGTCATAAAAACCGCTTTGCTTGGGAGCGAGAGGCAGTTAAAGAAATATTTTCGTATGGAAAATGGATATTTTTGTCTACAATTTTATATTTTCTGTGTTCTCAAGCCGATCGCCTAGTTCTCGGAAAAATATTTAGTTTA
The DNA here is from genome assembly GCF_020738625.1 of Microcoleus sp. PH2017_09_SFU_O_A. NCBI lineage: Bacteria > Bacillati > Cyanobacteriota > Cyanophyceae > Oscillatoriales > Microcoleaceae > Microcoleus > Microcoleus sp. PH2017_09_SFU_O_A. The sequence goes on along the minus strand of NZ_JAEQCF010000004.1, from coordinate 50,715 downwards.
ACAATGTTGGGCATTTACGGCATTGCTTTTACCCTCGGCGATATGCCCCGTCAAGTAATGATAGCCCTCGCAGGTAGGGTAATTTTTCCCTCGATTTCGATGCTAGCAGACTTACCTCGCGAGGAATTGCGCGCCAAAATCCTCAAAAACCGCAACTTGATTCTGATCCCTTTAGCCCTAGGCTTAGCAATTTTTGTGAGCTTTGGAGATCAGATAATTTTAACACTGTACAGGAAAGAGTATATGGCAGCATCTTGGATGATGCCAATCTTGGCTTTAGGTATTTGGCACACGACTATCCACAATTTGATGGGTTCTTGTTTGTTAGCTATCGGAAAATCTCAGTACGCAGCTATGGGCAATCTGGCAACTTTCTTGAGTATCGCTATCGGCATCCCAGTAGGATATCATTTTATGGGTAATTTAGGTGCTGTGATTGCTGTAGCTGTCGGTGACATTCCTACTTATTTAGTAGTTACCTACGGTCTTAGGAAAGAAGGGCTAACTTGTTTTTGGGAGGACATGAAGTTGACAGCAATGTTTTTAGGGACACTAGCAATCATACTTTTGGTGAGAAAGTCTCTGGGTGGCGGACTACCTATCGATAAAATATCACCCGAGGATCTGGTACGAACTCATGACATATTTAAATATAGGTAGATTTTTCATAGGTCTATTTTATTCAGTCCAAGACACACCACAACTTTCAAAAATGAGTTTTTTCTAACCAAAAAGAAGTAGCAGCCATTACTGTTGGTGAAAAAAATAGCTTTCTAAGAGTTGGAAGCGCGTCCTGGCCTGAATGAAATAGAAAAAATGGGCGGTTAATTTTACAGCAGGAAAAGGAGAGAAACATTTGTGAGTATTTTTAACAAAAAAATTAATCCTTCATCCTTCGCTATTGGGCAATTCAAACAGCCGATCGACCGGGTAGCGATTTTCCTCATCCTACTGCTGAGCGTCTTAATGGGACTGCTGCTGCTGAGTGGCGATCGCACAGCGCCCAGAGTGCGAGATTTTACTTGGGAGAACAAACAAATCGGCGCCGCAGATACCGGCTTTATTCTCAACTTCTTTCGGCCGATGAACCACTCCACCGTCGAGGAAAACTTAAAACTAGAACCGCCCCTCCCAGGTAAATTCAGTTGGGCCGGCAGGCGGATGGCTTACACCCTCAAAGATCCAGCACCCTACGGTGTTACCTACACCTTAAAACTCGCCGGCGCCACCGACAAGTATTTTGGAGAAAACAACCAAAACAAAGGAACGCCAATTCAACCGTTTAGCAGTTCCTTCCGCAGCCGCGATCGAGCTTTTGTTTACATCGGCGTTCAAGGCGAAACAGAAAGCAGATTAATGCTAGTCAATCTCAGCAGCAGCAACTCGAAACCGATACCGCTGACTCCCAAAGATTTAGTTGTCACCGATTTTAAACCGTATCCCGAGGGCGATCGCATTTTATTCTCCGCCACAGATCGATCGATCGCCCGCACAGGCGGCACCCTAAATCAAGAACTATTTACAGTCACCACCGGCCTCAATCCACAATCCCCCGGATCCCAAGCCCAACCAGCACAACCAGCAGGTAGAATCGACAAACTCTTAGACTCCAAAGACTACCAAAACCTCAAATTCGACCTCTCAGCCGACGGAAAAATCATCATTATCCAGCGCGTCAACCGCCGCAATCCCGGCGATTTCAGTCCTTGGATTTTGGAAGAAAAAGTCGCGCCCAAACCCTTGGAGAACCAACAAGGCGGAGATTTTATGATTCGCCCCGACAGCAAATCGATGGTAATATCTCAAAAACAAGGATTAGCGATCGTCCCCCTCAAACCAGAAGCAGATCCAGTAGAATTTTTGCCGAAATACGAACAAGTATTGGGGATGGCCCGCGACAACTCCGCCGCCGCCTACGTTAAATACAACAGCGACTACACTCGATCGCTCTTTATTTTAGACAACCAAGGCGCAGAACAAGAAATACTGCGGATTCCCGGTAGCATCATCGCCGTTTATTTCGATCCGCGCAAAGACAAAGACAACCAATTCCAGCGTCTCTACTGCTTGCTAGCCGAACGCCTCAAAACCGCAAGCTACAAAGAACAGCCTTTCATCGCCGCCATCGACCTCAAAAAAGAGGGCACTCGTTTGGTAGGAACCATCAAACCGCTGCTGGTTTTGCCAAACCAACTAGATACCCAAATCAGTTTATCTCCCGACGGGCTGGCATTAATTTTCGACCAATCAGTCACAACAGCAAAACCCACAGCAGCAGACACTCCCCGCAACGATAGCGGACAGTCGATCGCCACCAGTCGCCTCTGGCTGCTACCCTTATTAGAAATACCCGCAGACAACTCTCCCGCAAAAGTACAGCCAGAAGAACTTCCCTTTGCCGGCTATCACCCCCGCTGGCTGCCGTAAACAGATTTTAGATTTTAGATTTTAGATTTTAGATTCACTTGATACTAAGCCATACTTGAAGTATGTGGTAAACATCAAAAACTTTAAAAAGAACTCCCCAGCCTACAATCTCAAAGCTAAAATCTAAAATTACCATGACTCCCGAAGAAATTAGTAATACCCTTAAAGACTTATTTGGCGAAAATGTTGAGACGCCTGCTGCCACTTCTTGGCAAGTCCAAACCCCTAAATTTCGGCTTTTAGTCCTGCTTTCAGAAGACGGAAGTTGGTTGCGGATTTTGCTACCCATCGCCGATGCCCAAGAAGCTCAACCGTTTTTCGAGAAACTGCTAGAAGCTAACTTTGACACCACCCTCGAAACTCGCTACGCCATACATCAAAACGTTTTGTGGGGAGTGTTTCAGCACAGTTGCGCTACACTCGCCGCCGCCGATTTCTCGGCCGCCATCACCAGACTGCTAGCTTTGCAAGAACAAGGTTTGTCCGACTTTTTCGGCGGTTTAATCGAAAGCCGCATCCGTCAAATCATCAAAGCAGCCAAGATGCAGGGACAATCCATAGAAACCACCCTTCAGACTTTAGATCGTTTTTACGCAGAGGGATTGATGGGCGAAATGGAACTCGGGCGAGAGTCTCGCGAACAGACTCTCGGCGCTTGGCGCTATCAGCTAGAACGCCTCTGGCCCGAGGTGGAACCCTGAGAGGATTTTAGATTTTAGATTTTAGATTTTAGATTGCAGATTGCAGATTGCAGATTGCAGATTGTAAATTGCAAAAAATAAACGGTAGTAAGACGGTAATCGGAGTTGGGAAGTTCCCTAAAGTTGCATTTATTTAGAGTGGTAGGGCAGCAACGCCCGACGGTTAGGACTTTCTTAATTCCTGAAACCCTTGCATTTGATTGCTTCTTGTTTCTGGCTGATTCCGATTTTACCTTTGCCCTTAGGGCGCGGATTGGACGATCGCCATCCGCCCCCTAGATCCCTCGATCCATGCCCGTATATTCACCAATTGCCCGCTATCGCTGCTCTCCAATTCCCTACCATCACCCAAAAATGGTATAACGCATAACCAAAGTGCCTTAATGATTTTTTAAGATTTCCCAAAACAGGCGATCGCATGGTATATCATGGTAAAAAGTTAATAACAAAGCTCCGTAAGTTCCACAAAAGCTTCGATCGTTTAACATTGATTCAGAAACCAAATCTTTATAGCAATCCTAAATGATTCAGATAAATTTGTAGGGGTAGTGCCCCCGTGCATACCCCCTATCTATCGGGCAACCGGGATCTTAAAGATCCCCTACAAAAATTATGCAAATGATTTAGGATTGCTATAGCAGACAATGCCAGGGCGATCGAGTTTTCCCATCCGGTGCTGCTGTAATTTTTTAAATTAATAATTACCCACCACCAATTACCAGTTACCAATAAATAGCAACTAAAGTTATCCATCATACAAAATTTAACAGGAGTTTCATCTATGTTGGCTGTGCATCAGATTAGCTCGGAGTTATCAGTGTTACACATACCTGCAATTTGTACTTGGAACATCTCCTTAGAATCAACTCTCCTCGACTTGCCTCTCTACAACTGCCAAATAGAATTAACTCAACAGGCAAAAGAAGTAGCCCAGGCTTTTGAAGAAAATTCCATGCTTCCAGGCGTCATGTTGACAAATATGGGTACTTTTGTCGGCATCATATCCAGGCGTCAATTTTTTGAAAAAGTTAACCGTCGCTACGGGTTAGAAATGTTTTTCAAGCGACCGATAGAGGTATTGTACAGATTTTCCAGGCAAGAGCTACTGGTGCTTCCTAGCAGTAAATTAATAGTAGAAGCCGCCCAGGAATCGCTTTACAGATCAGTAGAATTAGTTTACGAACCTGTAGTAGTCGAAGTGGCACCCCAGACCTACAGACTGTTAGACGTACACCAATTAATGGTTGCTCAATCAATAATTCATCAATTGACAAATAAATTGCTCCACGAACAAACCCAAGCCAAACTTATCCAAACCGAAAAGATGGCGAGTCTGGGGAGGATTGTAGCAGGTGTAGCCCACGAAATTAGAAATCCGCTCAACTGTATTTGGGGAAATTTTACTTTTCTGCTGTCCTATTTTGAAAACTTGCTTCAGCTAATCTCGGTTTATGAAGCAGAATATCCGGAACCGTGTCCCCGAATTGATGCCCTCAAAGAAGAAATAGAATTTGATTTTTTACAAGAAGATTTGCCAGTCACCTTAGAAGGCATGAAGTGGGGAGCCTCACAATTACTAAAAATAGTCAACGGTTTGCACCACTTCTCTCACATGGATGAGACAAAGCCAGTAGAAATAGACATTCACGAATGCGTGGAGATTACAATGTTAATTCTGAAAAATCGCTTTAAAAATGGCATAGAAGTGGTAAGAAAATACGGCGAACTGCCGCTAGTTAACGGTTACTCGGGTCAATTGAGTCAGGTGTTTTTGAATTTGTTAGTTAACGCTCTAGACGCCGTGACAGAGTATGCAGCCGATCGCGAACTAGATACAGAGTGCGCGGATAACTGGCAGCCCCAAATCCAAATTACGACTAAAGTGGTAGAAACCGCAGAGGGCAAGTGGGCCGCCATTGGGATCGCCGATAACGGGCCCGGCGTTACCCCAGAAAATCAGCAGCACATATTTGACACATTTTTTACCACTAAACCAGCAGGCAAAGGCAGCGGTATGGGGCTGGCAATCAGCCATCAAATCATCACAGAAAAGCACGGCGGCAAACTAAAATTGCGATCGCAGCCCGGCCAGCACACCGAATTTGAAATACTCCTGCCGATCGTTGGCAAAACATGATTAACTCAAGAACAGCCTTCAGGTTCGGCCATCCAAGTTAAGCGCGATCGGCTAGCTTAGTAGTTAAGTCCTCATTTTGCTTTAAGAGCGTGTTTCGGCAACTAAAAGTTTCAGTGGCAAATACATTAAGTCCCAAACTCCTCGGCCCTTCACTCTCCGAAGGCAGCCATCAAGATCTTTCCCTAGAGTCTACCCTCCAAGATTTGCCCCTGTATCAATTTCAGGTTAAATCGAGCTGCTTGGCCGTAGTAGTTGCCGAAATCTTTGAACAGAATCGCCCAATCCCGGGAGCCGTATTGATAGAAGCAGGAAAATTGGTCGGGATGATATCCCGCAGACAACTGCTGGAATATTTGCTCAAACCCCAAGGCCCCGAGCTATTTTTGCACTTACCGCTGAAGGTTCTCTACAGTTACGCTCGCGTCGAAATATTATTGCTTGCAGAGAGTACAACCATTTTGGCAGCGGCTCAACAAGCTCTGCGTCGATCGCCCGAATTGCAGTCAGAACCAATCGTAGTCCAAATCGACTCCCAATCTTACCGGCTCTTAGATCCTCACGCACTAAACATCGCCTACTGGCAAATTCGTGGCATAGAAACTCAAGTCCGCTACGAAAGAGCCCAAACTCAAATGATTCAAAGCGAAAAAATGGCCAGCTTAGGTCGTTTAGTCACCGGAGTAGCCCACGAAATTTTAGATCCGGTAGGCTTCATTTGGGGCAATTTAACCTACATCAGCGAATACAGCAAAAACTTAATGCAGTTGCTCTCAGTTTACGACGCGCACTGTACCAATCCCCCGCCAGAAATAGCACAGCTAAAAGAAGATATAGACTATGACTTTTTGCAAAACGATTTCCTCCGAACAGTTACCAGCATCAAAGCCGGAGCCGAACGTTTGAGGAAATTAGCAAGCAGTTTGCAAAACTTTTGCCACATCGACGATGTTTATCCCAAACCAGCCGACTTGCACGCCAACATAGATAGCATACTTTTGCTGCTCAAAAGTCGTTTGACCAGGGAAATCAGAGTAGTCAAAAACTACGGATACCTGCCGCCAGTTCAGTGCTATGCAGGACAGCTAAACCAAGTATTTATGAATATCTTGACCAATTCTATTAATACATTAATTAACGCAGCAGTCGGTCAAGAATTGGCGAAAGAGTTCAAAGGTGGAGTAATAAAAGACTTCGAGCGCCAGCCTCAAATTGAAATCACAACTCAAGTCTGCTGTCCCGAACCTGCGAGTGATTTGGATAAATTACACGTTCGCTGGGTTTCGATTCGCATAGCAGATAACGGCCCAGGAATGTCACCTAACAAGTACAATAAAATCTTAGAATCCTTCTCTACCGAAAAACGCGCCCTCAAAGAAACGAGCTTAGCCGTTAGCTATCAAATAGTGACCGGCAAACACGGCGGCGCCTTCAGAATGCGATCGCAATTAGGCACCGGTACCGAATTTGAAATCTTGTTACCCTTAGCTTAAAGAAGTTATTAGTTATTAGTTATTAGTTATTAGTTATTGGTTATTGCTTGGTTCTAATAACCAATGCCCAAGGTCGGGAGCATCTCAGTTTTGTAAAAAGCATTTTTTTGATTATAGTGCGAGCGTCCCCGCTCGCGTATTATTATACAAATCGCGAGCGGGGACGCTCGCACTATGAATGCAAAACTGAGATGCTCCCACCAATGCCCAATGCCCAATGCCCAATGCCCAATGCCCAATGCCCCATTCGCAATTACCTCTTACCATTATCTAACTGAGTGCCGCATATTTTACAGAATTTAGCATTAGCATCATGTACAGACCAACCGCAACCCGTACAAACAGTTTCTACCTGATTAGCACTTTTAACTAACTGCTTGATCAAATCCCCCAATTGCCAAGGAATCAGAGCAATCCCCGTCACAATCATCAAAATAGTCAGAAAACGACCAGATTCCGAAATCGGAGTAACATCACCGAATCCCACCGTAGTCATCGTCACAACCGAGAAATAAACAGCGTCCAAAAAAGTCCCAAAACCTTCAGGATTTTCGGGATGTTCAACTTGATAAATCAAACCAGAATAAACAAAAATTATCGCCAGCAAAGTAAACAGAATTCTGGAAAAAATCACTCCATCTTCGCTGCTGATGCGAAAAACAGAATTTTTCAATTCCAGAAAGCGGATGAGTCTAAGAATTCTAAACCAGCGAAAAATCCGAATAAAACTGACATTGACAAATCCAAAAAAGAATGGTAAAATCACCAGCAAATCGACGATAGAGAAAAAACTAAAAATAAACTTAATTTTATAGTCAGCGCACCAAAGTCGCAGTAAATACTCGACAGCAAAAACAACTAAAAGGGCGGTGTCGAGAGTTTGTAATTTGATTCTAACGGATTGGGAAATCGGATAAGTTTCAGCGATAAAGCTGGCGGAAGAGAGGAGAATTAGTCCGGTAATAATTAAACTAACGGTTCTCCCTGTGGGCGTTTCAATATCTTCTAGATAAAATGCAATTTGTTTCCGGTTTAACATAAATAATCTGTATTGTAGGCTGGGTAGGGACACAATATTGTTGTATCCTCTCTAACTAATAGCTTAAAATATTTAAAGCGCTAATTTCAAATATCAGGTAATTATTGAAGATGACTATCGAATTAACGAAGGGTGACAGATTTAATCTTTCTAAGGAAGCTCCTGATTTCAATAAAGTTGCGATCGCCCTGGGGTGGCAAGTCAGCCAGACAGCACAAAATTACGACATTGACGCATCTGTTTTCATGTTAGGCGCTGACGGTCGAATTCCCGACGAAAAATATTTTGTATTTTACAACAATTTGACATCCCCAGACGGTGCAGTGCGACATTCGGGAGACAGTGCGACTGGACAAATCGAGGGAGATGACGAGACGGTTTATGTGGATTTGAGTCTGATCGATGCTGCTGTTGAGGAAATTGTGTTTGTTGTTACCATTCACGAGGGACAGGCAAATAATCAAAATTTTAGTCAAGTCAGAAATTCGTTTATCCGGCTTTACAATCTCAAGACTGGTAGCGAACTGGTTCGGTATAATTTAAAAGAGGTTTTTTTGCAAGAAACGGCTTTAGAGTTTGGACGTTTGTACAGAAAGAATGGTGAATGGAGATTTCAGGCTGTAGGACAAGGATATAATGCTGGATTGCAAAGTTTTGTGGACAAGTATCATGTTGAGAATGCGGTTGATAAAAGCTCGAATGCTGGTGGGAAGGTTGATGATGCTGAGGTTTTGAGGCGTTTTTGCGATCGGGTGGATAAGCAATTGCAGGAAGTGGCTGCGGGAGAGTCTGTTGCTAATCCTGTGAATGCGGATAATGTGGAAGTAGATGGGGATGTAGATAGTTCAGTTCAAGAAAGTCAGGAACCGGCACTGACTGCTGAGGAATTTTGGCGGCGGTGTAGAGACGGAGAACGAGATTTTACAGGGATTAACTTAGCAGGAGTAGACTTGAGCGGAAAAACTCTGGAATCTCCCATTAGTTTCAGTCAAGCAAACCTGAGTAATGCCAACCTGAGTAATGCCAACCTAGTCAAGGCAAACTTGATTGGAGCTAACCTGCAAGAGTCAAACTTAAGCTCAACCAATCTGCAACAAGCTGATTTGATAGAGGCAAAGTTAAGCAGTGCGAATCTAACTAAGGCAAAATTGGAGTATGCAAAACTGATTCAAGCGAATCTCCGTCAAGCAATATTAAGCGATGCAAACTTCACAGGAGCAAACCTCACAGGGGCAAATCTCAGTGGAGCAAACTTAACAGGGGCAAATTTTGCGGCTGCTAACCTAACTGCTACCAATCTAAATAGTGCTAACCTAACTTCTGCCAATCTAAATAGTGCTAATTTGGCAGGAGCAGATTTAAGCAAATCAAATCTAAACAACGCAAGCCTAAGTGCTACTAATCTGACAGGCGTTGAATTGACAGGTGTAAGTTTTATGGGAGTAGACCTTACGAACGTTAACTTGAAGGTCGCTAACCTCACAGGTGTAAGCTTTGTTGGAGCTAACTTGAAGAGAGCTAACCTCAGAGGTCTTGACCTGAGAGGTGTTAATCTTATTGGGGTAAGTTTGGTCGGATTAACCCTAGATAGCATCAACTTGAGCGGGCAAAACTTAAGGTGGTTCAATCTATGTGGAACTAGCTTGAGTGGTGTCAATTTGAGTGAAGCCGATCTAACTTCAGCAGACTTGCGCGGGGCAAACTTGACAATGGCAAACCTAGAGAAAGCTAATCTGAAGGAGGCTAATTTGGCGGGAGCAAACTTAACAGGAGCAAAGATGGAAGGTGCAAAACTAACGGGCGCAATTATGCCAGACGGCAGAACTTACAAGAGAACTCGCAAATAAATTAATGTGTGTAATAAAAACTTCAATCCTTATATTTCTGGAGTGACGCATTGCGACTAAAGAAACCGGGTTTTTTGCCGAATCTGTCGCCCCAAACCCATATTTTCGCGAAAAAACCCGGTTTCTGGCCCCTGTACTGGATTTAAGCACTGCGACTCTGAGAAACCGGGTTTTTTGCCGAATCTGCGGGCTGAAACGAAATATCTCGAAAAAACCCGGTTTCTGGGCCCTGGCGCGCAAGTCGTTCTAGTTGCCTTGTTCCATTAGTTCGGTGAGAGTTGTAAAAATACGATCGCACTCTGAAGAAGCCTTGCGAACTTTCTCAGCATCCAACATTTCTAACAGCTTGGAAGCGTGCTGTATCTTTTGATATTCGCCTTTCGATTTTGTGTCGCGGGTAGCTGCTTTCATACTTGGTTCTAACAAATCCTTTTCAATCATCTCTACATTCCTATTTTTAGGAATCGCATTTTCTTTAAATCCCTGCCCCTAAAATCTTTTCAAAGTATCAATATCAGCAATCAACCAAGCTTCCATCGCTTGAACCATCAGATAGCAATGAGTGTCATCCACCCCAGGCGAATCCCAATTATCCCTCGACTTCAAATGCTCCCAAGGCGACTGCTTTACAGGTGCTTCTGAGTCAACTAAAAGGATGACAAAGGCATTTGGGTGATCTTCCAAAGCATTCTTAAAATTCCTGAAAGCATGATTCCTAGAACCGCAGAGAATGATCTGCCACTTGATTTTCTTGCTTTGGGCAACCTGCACCAGTTCTTTGAAAAAACTGCTAAATCCTTGTCGGAGCAATTGCTTTGTATTCTTGCCATCGCCGCCACCTTCGATGTAAATGCGAACCTCCTTTACCATCGGTTTCCCCCGATTTCTCCCATCCGCCAGAGGTCTCCCAAACTGTAATTCTCAAGCCATTTTTTTAGTCGTTCTGGATCGAGACGGTTCAGGTGACTTCCTCTATCATCTCGATCGCATATTAACACAGACTCAGGACTCAGCGCCGACACTAAAGCATCGGAATGAGTTGTCACAATCAATTGCGTGCGCTGTGAAGCTTCGATTAGCATTTCAGCAATCGCAGGCAAAATGTCGGGATGCAAGCCAATCTCCGGTTCTTCAATACAGATAAGTGGCGGTGGAGTTGGATCTAGGAGTAAAGCTATTAAAAATAAATAACGCAGCGTACCGTCTGATAAACGGGTTGCGGGAATTGGCTGAATCAATCCGGTTTCGCGGATAAATATCTGGACAGTACCGCCATAAATCTTGATACTCAGTTCTTCGGCTGCATCGTAAAATAGTTTTAATTTTTCAATAATCTGCCTGCTTCCTAATTGATACTGTAAGTTGTTTAAAACCAGTCCTAAGTTGCCACCATCTTCTAAAAGTGGATGTTCCGGCAAATCAGTTTGTTGAGCTTTTCTCGATACTGAATCTCTCCCTGTCTGCCAGTTACGATATAAACCTATTTGGGAAAATGTATTACCCAGATATGATAGCTCTGGATATTGTTCTGGATCTTTTCTTTGAGATAAGATTGATTGATCGGGAATGATGTCTTCTCGCCGCAGAGTCCGCAACTTTCTTGTTTGCTCGTTGTCCTCTGTAACGTTGATAACTGGGCGCCCCCAATTATTATGACGGTAATAAAAAAATGGCTCGCTTTCTGAACTATAGCGCGGTTCCATATCTTCTATAGCTTCGTCCACTACCTCAAGTCTCTGACCGGATGTGGTAAAACTAATCTGATAGCGCAGTGGCATCGCTCGTTCTGGGTAATCTAAAATAGCCTCAATTTTTGCTGTAGGAATACCTTTTTCACCTTTCCACAAAAAATCGCTGATGCCTCCGCCTTGACGGATCGGAGCAGGTAAGTCTGTAGGTGTTGCCTTCAACACTCCCATCGCTTCGATTAAGTTAGACTTGCCCGATGCGTTAGTACCGATCAACACGTTTAATGGTTGCAGTTCAATTGTTTCCCCCTCACTTCCATAGGAAAGGAAGTTTTGCAGTTGCAGGGAGTGAATAAATTTCTTGCCTTCCACCTTGTCCTCCTAGGCGAATTCTCAACTATTATACATTGCGAATGCTTTCGTTTTTAGTGTTGAATTAAGTAAGTCTCAAAACTAAAATGTTTGTAGTAAGGACTGAAGTCCTTAAAAATAGAAGGACTGAAGTCCTCACTACGAACCTGACTGCGAACATGAAAATACGATCGCCCTTCCCCCCTTTCCCCCTCTTCCCCTCTCTCTTCCTTCGCGACAAGAGTGCTTACGCGCGGCGCAAGCCTAACACGTCTTCGCGGTTCAATCCTCGTCATCCCAGTCCTTCGCGCATCTCTGTGCCATTACAATAGGTTCAGGAAAAAATCTTTACAAATAAGAACTCATGCAGCTCAAGTCCACCACCCGCCATATTCGCATATACACCGCCATCCTCGAAGACAACGAACTCGTACCCAGCAACGACCTTTTGACGATCGACATTGACCCAGATAACGAACTCAACTGGAACGACGAGTCAGTCAAACAGGTATATGCCAAATTTGACCAACTCGTAGACTCATACGAGGGCGAAGACTTGACGGAATACAACCTCCGCCGCATCGGTTCGGAATTGGAACACTTGGTGCGATCGTTCTTACAAAAAGGCCAAATCAGCTACAACCTCAACAGCCGCGCTGTCAACTACAGCATGGGACTTCCTCAAGTTGATGCCAAAATTCACCTCTAAGGGGAGACGGGGAGACGGGGAGACGGGGAGATTAAAAAAATCTTCCCTCTTCCTTCTTCCTAATGACTAATGACTGCTGACTAATGACAACTGACAACTGACAACTGACAACCGACAACTGACCGAAATCATCCAGGATACAAGCCCCCGGATTCATCCGTGGAGAAATAAAAAACCTGTATCCGATGAAACTTGCCCCCCGAATTTATCCGTGGGGTCAATGCTTCAATCTAAAATTCTTCAATCTAAAATCTAAAATCGATTGACCGAAGAAATGGGTACAAGCCCCGTCCTTCCTGGACGGCTTTCAAGTCTTAGTCAAGCAGAATCAAAAGCTTCATCGAGGATTCTGAATAAATACATATCCGTTTATTCAGAGGAAGGCTAGAATGGTTTTATGCTGAATTTAACCTACGAGTACAAACTCATTCCGACCGACGCGCAGCGCGAAACCTTCGACCAGTGGCTTGATATTTGCCGCAAGGTCTACAACTTTGCATTGCGTGAGCGAAAAGATTGGGTTAACTCCCGTAAGTGCGATGTTGATTCATGCAGCATCAAGCAGGAGTACATCATCACGAATGATGCACCCCGACCCACTTTTGCTCGTCAGTGCAAAACACTCTTCGAGGCAAAGAAATCAATCCCTGAATTGAAGCTGCCTCATACCCATGTCTTGCAGCAAGTGTTGCGTCAACTCGAAGCAGCGTTTGTCGCAATGTGGGAACGGGGTCACGGTTTCCCTAGATTCAAAAAAAGGATGAGATCGTTTGTCTTTCCGCAACTGAATTTAGAATCCGTGAAACGATTCGATGGTGAGGATTGGGTCAATCTTCCTAAGATTGGTTTGGTCAAAATGCACTTGTCGCGTCCCATTCCTGATGGCTTTGAGGTCAAGCAAATTCGTGTTGTGAAACGCGCATCTGGCTACTATGCGATGCTCACGTTGCAGTGCGATGTCGAAGTCCCTCAAGTTTCACCATCAGGTCACGGACTAGGCATTGATTTGGGGTTGGAACATTTTCTAGCAACGTCTGATGGTGAGTTGATTGATAGACCTCGATTCTTTGTGGATGGACAACGCAAGCTGAAATTGCTGCAACGTCAACGGTCGCGCAAGAAAAAGGGTTCTAGAAAATTTCGTCAACTCCAACATCAAATTGCTAATCATCACGAATACATCTCGAATAGCCGCAAGGACTTTCATTTCAAAACCGCTCATCATCTATGCGACCAAGCGCAGACTGTGTTTGCTGAGGACTTGAATCTCAAAGCGATGTCAGCCGGAATGCTCCGCAAGCACACTCTGGATGCAGGGTTTGGACAGTTCCTCAACCTCTTGAATCATGTTTGTTTCAAGAGGGGTGCATACTTTGCTAAGGTCAATCCTAATGGAACAAGTCAAACTTGTCCTAGATGCCAGACGCACACAGGCAAGAAGGAACTGTCTGAACGGATGCACAAATGCCCTGAGTGTGGGTTTGAAACGAATCGAGATGTAGCAGCCGCGCAAGTGGTTTTGCAACGTGGATATACAGCGGTGGGACACATCGCAGTGAATTTTGGGGAGGGCAAGTAGCATGAGCTATCCTGATGAACCAAGAATCCCCAAGCTGCAAGGCAGGGGAGTTGTCAATAGATCAATCTTCCTCACTCCCCACCGTTTCTGCGTCTTTCCCGCTCTTCTTGGGAGTTACCGCACAATTGGGATCGCGCTGCAAAAACTGTTTTACCGCAACTTGGCGGTTGGTCATAAACTGACCCCAAGCGCCCGGAAATAGCCCATCCAAGGTTTCCACCAGCGCCCATACCTCAAGATTCATCACTTGGTAATAAAAACCGTGAGAATGCTTAATCTTAGTCAGCATTTCGTCTACCTCGACGGTCGGGAGCAGCTTCGGATCGGGCAAATTCTCGGGAATGGTACTGGACTCTTGTACGGGCATGGTTAGTAACTCAACAGCTTGCAGAGGCCGATCGATTTTAAATTTGAGATTTTAGATTTTAGATTGATACCACAGATGAATCTGGGGGCTTGAACTAATATCTAATTTTTTGTGCTGCTTGCGACTCCTGTCGGGGGCTGGCATCGGTATGCGGGTAACGTTAAATTTAACTAGACAGGCGAAACTCAGGCACTAGGCACCGATCGCCCTTCGCGACAAAAGTGAGAATTGATACTTATTTATACCTGCTGGCTCAGGGGACTTCTACGTACCTGCATCCTAGCATTACAGTCAGTTCAAAGTCTCTATTCCCGCTCAAAGTCGCGATTGCTTCGTCCATTGGCACGATCGGGAATATGCTAAAAACATCGCGCCCTTCAGCTTCCTGACTTCGGTTCCGTCGCGCCTGAGTCAAGCTATGAAAGCCGATCGCCAGATTTATCCGAGCGCCCACAAAATGGTAGACTGTTTTTGTCAGTACAAGACATTAAAACTAACTGCTGGACTGGGGGAAAGTCACGCCTAAAACATTATCTGGAGAAATCACAGAGCACCGAAAAGTGCTAGCTTGGTGAGCCTAGGAACCTGAAAAATCAGGAGATTAGCACTGTAAAGTCTTAAGAGTCCCCGCGTGCTGAGAAAGCGGGGGTGTAAAATAATCGCCACGTATCAACCCATCGAGGTTCAAGCGCTAGAATAGTTCAGATCAGCACTGGGCCCAAAGGCGTCAGGAACCCTTATGCAAAACTCTGTGCCAAAACACTATTTGTGGGCTGTAGGTGAAGGGATCAAAGCTTGTAAGCCGGGCGATCTGATCGCGGGTCGCTATTTGCTCAAGCGCGATCGACTTCTTGTCGATACTCAACCGGAACAGTTGCCGGAAATGCCCGAAGAGATTCCGAGTTCGATCGCTCCTTATCTGAGACTGTTTGCCTATCAGTTGCACGTACCTCAAGTATACGGACTGGTATCGTCCCGGCTCAGCAAGCTCTCGGGAGATATCTGGCTGCTGGAAAACGCACCTATTTTAAAGGTGACGGAATCATTAATGCCGGAATTGGCGGACACCTGGAAAGGGGCCGCCGCCATGCGACAGCTCAATTGGCTGTGGCAAATTGCCAAAGTTTGGCAGCCGTTTATCGCTCAGGGCGTGGCTGCGACGCTGCTGACTCCGGAACTGCTACGGGTGGAAGGGCAATTAGTTCGGTTTTTGGAATTGCAGCCCGATCCCAAACCGCCTAGTTTGTCGCAATTGGGCAAATTGTGGCAGCAGTGGATCGATGATGCTCACCCCGCAATCGCCAATTTTTTGCGACAGCTTTGCCAGCAAATGGTGGCCGGTCAAGTGCGCCACGGCGAACAACTGATGGGCCAATTGGATAAAGCTTTGGCAAAATGCGGCCGATTTTACGATCGGACTGTGGAAATTGCCACGGGCACGGATGTCGGTAGAGCGCGGGCTCACAACGAAGATGCTTGCTATCCGCCCGATGGTACGGTGTTTGCCGGAATTCCGGGATCGGAAGCTTGTGCGATCGTCTGTGACGGTATCGGCGGACAAGACGGCGGCGAAGTCGCTTCGGAATTGGCGATTACTGTGCTGCGGGACAAGTTGCTGCAAATGCCCCTGCATCAAGCTAATTGGGACCCGCTGAGCCTGACTTCCAAGCTGGAACGGGCAGCTTGTGCTGCTAACGACAAAATAGCGGGTCGCAACGACACGGAACACCGCCAAGGCCGCCAGCGCATGGGTACTACCCTGGTGATGGCTTTAGCGCACATTCACGAGCTCTATGTCGCCCACGTGGGAGACAGTCGGGCTTACTGGATTACCCGCACCGGCTGCTATCAAGTTACTCTCGATGACGATGTGGCTTGCCGCGAGGTGCGTTTGGGCTACTCCCTCTACCGGGATGCTTTGGAACAAGTGGCCGCCGGAGCTCTGATTCAAGCTTTGGGCATTACTTCTTCCAACACTCTGCACCCGACGGTGCAACGTTTTCCGGTGGATGAGGATTGCGTTTTGCTGCTGTGCTCCGACGGTTTGAGCGATAAAGACCGGGTTGAGCAATGTTGGGAAGAGGAGATTTTGCCGATTCTCGACGGTAGCATTACTGTGGCGAAGGCGCGCGATCGACTGATCGAGATTGCTAATACTAGAAACGGTCACGATAATGTCACTGTAGCTTTGATTCACTGTCAAGCACATTTGAGGGAAGAAAGCAATACTTTGACAGAATTGTCTGTCGCACCTTTAGAAGTGCCGATGGAACTAATTGCTGACAGCGAGGATATGCCAACCGATTTGACGGAAAGCCCCAGCCTTAGCGATACGAATTCTGAAGTGAAAACGCAGTTAGTACGATCGCCCGACAAAGGCAAAAGTCTATTTACGCTGCTGGTAAAAATAGTATTTTTGTTGGGTTTGGGGGGTGTATTTGCTTATTTTTTCATTCCTCCGGTGGGTCGGGCGATCGATACTGCCGGGGAGTCGCTTTTCGGTAAACGCCGTTTAACTAATCCTATAAACGGGTCGGGGAAAATAGTTGAATCTGCACCTACTGCGAGCAAGTCTTTAGAAAAAGGCACGTTTATAGAGATTAAAAGTTCTGGGACTGGGGAATTGGATCCATTGGGCGATCGCTTGAATTTGCGAGTCGCCATCGGTGACTCGCCCATTAAGGGAACAGTCCCCGCGGGCAGCATTTTGCAGGTAACAAACAAACAGCTTACGCCTCAAGGCAACTGGCTGGAATTGAAAGTTTGTTCTATTCCTGAAATAGGGCGATCGAACTCTCCCAAGCCCAAGTTAAATAAGGATTTTTCTAATGTTTCAACACCAGCAGTCAGTCCATCTCCGGCGGTAGCAAGTTCCTCGCCATCTCCGGCGGTAGCAAGTTCCTCGCCATCTCCGGCGGTAGCAAGTTCCTCGCCATCTCCCACGGTTAAACCAACAGTGGGAGTAGAAAGCGCCAAATTGCAAGCGGGGGAAATCGGATGGATTCAAGAACAAGATGCTGTTTCTCAGATAGCAACTAATCCGAGTCCCAACCCGAATCAACAGGGGAAATGCGCTGTTGCTTCTGACTCAAATCCCAAAACTAATTAAACTGTTAAGGCTGGAGTTTCAGTTGACAGTTGACAGTTGACAGTTGACAGTTGACAGCTTGAGGGCTACCTCTCCATAAAAGGAAGAGGATTGAAATAGTGAATAATTTTGTTTTATTTCCCACCTAAAAGGAGGAGGCTTTAAACCCATTCTTCTTGGTAATCTTTTTCTAAAAGATGAGGTGTTCGACGGTAATGCTAAATAGTAATTGGTAATTCGTAATTCCTTGTGCCTGTTAGCTTTGTCAGTTTTCTGGAGATAAAGACGCTCTTCGTACTATCAACCAGTCACAAAAATTGTCATACTTCATGGAGAGTGAGAAAAGCTATGTGTTGAGCAGATTTGATGAAGTTACCAATAAATATTACATGGATCGAGCCGATTTCACTAACAATCTTTCATTGATATCCACAATATCTATAAAGCGCCCCCAGCGAGCGAAAAAACTTTCTAACAGGCAATTGAACCGACATGATATGAAATAATTTTAGATTTTAGATTTTAGATTTAATTATGCCAAATCTAAAATCTAAAATACTTTTAAACTTCTTATCCTAATTTCTTAGAGACTTCTGCAAGTTTAGTTACCATTTGGGCTACGGCTTTGTCAACTGCTGCGCTCAAAAGTCCATCTTCATTGCTACTCCCGGAATTGCCGCCAACGCCTCTGACAGAAAAACTCGAATCGCTTTGATCTGCTTCTCCTAGTGCTTTTGCCGTGGCCAGAATATCTCCGGAAGCTGTTCCGATTAACCGCACGTCTATTTGCACAGTAGCTTTGGTTTTTTGGGAACCGCCACCGATACCCATGAAACTGCCGCCGCCGGATTGTTTGTCGATATTAAACTTGGTAATGGTGCCGATGAGTACGGCGTCAACTCCTAGTTTTTTGCCAATTTCGGCTGCGGTGCCGGCATCCATTGAACCGCTGCGATTTTCTTGTTTGAGGACTTGTTCGAGTTTGCTGCGATCGACTACTGTGTAAGTGCCATTGTTAACGAGTTCGTTGATTAGCAGTTCGCTGATGCCTTTGGCTGCGCCGACTCCTCTGTAGGAACTGTAATAGCTGTTGGTGGTGCCGTAGTCGAAGTCCATGACGACGAGGCGCTTTTTGGCGGTAGCTTGGGCTAGTTGGGTTGCGGGTTTGATGTTGGCTGGTGTGGCGATCGCATTTACTGAAACGCCGACTAGCATGAGCGTAGCTAGGGAAATGCTGGTTAAGCGAGATATGGTGGTTGTTTTCATAAAGCTTTCCTCACAATGGTTTTGTTCCGACTCTAGAATAGTGCACGGAACCGCCGGATGTCAGGGTTGCGGGTGATTAATGTTGGTGTGGGCGATCGGGTTTTACTTTATTCTGACGCTAAAAATCTTTAATTTTTGTTAATTAACGGCAGATAAAAATAGAAACTGAGCAAGACTTTGATCAATGTTTCAATCCCTAATATTCGATACTTTCTTAGGATCGCGAATTAAATAATTTACACAAGCTTGTGGGATGGGCGTGCCGCCCGTCTATAAAGAACGGGCGGGACGCCCATCCCACAATCATTAAAATTATAAGTTATTTAATTCTTATTTATTACCAGAAAGAATTGGTTTAAAGCCCGAAGCCCGATCGGGGAAAAATTAAAAGAAGACGATTCATTACTCCAATCCTCGGACTTCCATGTCAACTGTCAACTGTCAACTGTCAACTGTCAACTGTCAACTGAATGAAGCCCCAGCCTCCAAAAAACCCATCAACCAATTAGCCATCGTCGCCCTGCGAGTCTGTCTCGGCCCGAATTCCCCAATCTTATAGCCCTTAAATCCCAATTTTTCCTTCAGCAACTGCTTGTTTTCTGGAAGAGTCGATCGCGTCAATTTCACCGTCGCAGGCCTAGAATCAATAAAATCCGGCGGTTCCGGATAATCTTCGCGCCACTCGCTAGCAACATCAGCGCTATTCCACTTACCAGTCTCCGCATCAAAGCGGTAGCCTAGATACAGCCAAACTAATTGGTTGACAGCAGCATCGTCCATTTCTTCGTTGAGGATAGCCCAAATAGTTTCGTTGTTCAGCGGTGGCAGTTCAGACATAATTCGAGTTGGAGTGCGATCGACAATAACAACAATTTAACCCATGGCGGTCTACCCAGATGGTAGGTTCGGCGCGGGAAAATCTCGATTTATTCGTGTTCGCATTCGATCGCCCCGCCGAACCACCCTACAATACTACTTACCCAAAATTCCGTCCTTCTCGGCCATCGAGATCATCAAATCAATGACGCGGTTAGAATAACCCCACTCGTTGTCATACCAGGAAACGACCTTAAAAAACTTAGAATTCAGTTCAATACCCGCACCTGCATCAAAAATGCTCGATCGGGCATCGCCCTGAAAATCCGTCGAAACCACCGCATCCTCAGTATATCCAAGAATACCTTTCAGTTCGCCAAGAGAAGCTTTCTTCATAGCTTCGCAAATTTCTTTATAGCTAGTTTCCTTCCCCGTTTTGAAAGTAAGGTCAACCACAGACACATCTGGAGTCGGCACACGCAAAGCCATACCCGTCAATTTTCCTTTCAATTCCGGCAACACCAAACTAACAGCTTTCGCCGCACCAGTCGAAGAAGGAATAATATTTTGAGCCGCACCGCGTCCTCCCCGCCAATCTTTTTGGCTGGGCCCGTCTACAGTTGGCTGAGTAGAAGTCATCGCGTGAACAGTCGTCATCAAACCTTCTTCCAAACCAAAATTATCATTAATAACTTTGGCAATTGGTGCTAGACAATTAGTAGTGCAGCTAGCATTAGAAACAACAGTATCTGTGGCCGGGTCAAATTTGTGGTGGTTGACGCCTACTAGAAAAGTTGGAACTTTTTCTGGATCTTTAGTCGGTGCGGAAAGTATTACTCGTTTTGCTCCCGCCGTCAAATGTTTTGAACCGCCGTCAAAATCCGTAAACAATCCGGTAGATTCTACAACATAATCCGCACCAGCTTTACCCCACGGCAATTCAGTCGGATTTCTAATCGAAGTGCACGGAATAAAACGTCCGTCAACGACAATCCCGTCTGGTTTCCCTTCAACTTCGCCGTCATAAATACCGTGGGTAGAGTCGTATTTGAAAAGATAAGCCAGGTTTTCTGGCGAAACTAAGTCGTTAATACCGACAAATTCGATGTTCGGGTTTTTGATGCCGGCACGCATGACTAGCCGTCCGATGCGACCAAATCCGTTGATGCCGACTTTTAATGCAGCCATGTTTAAACTCCTATTGAAAATATCGCTAGTCGATCGCGCGATAGCCTGTTGTGGCTTAGAATTTACCACGCTAACGGATTTGGGCTACTGATTCTTTTCTATATCTTAAGAATTCTGAATTTGGTGCGGGCGGCGAAATGCAATTAATCCTGAAATGACCGCTGGCTAATGACCGATCGCTGATGATTTTAAAATTGTAAAATTGCTATAATCAACACAGATTTTTATCACATTATCGTTGATTAAATTACTCTAAATTAATTAAAAAAAACTTATGTAAAAGCTCAATCCGATTTTATGTAGGAGCAATGGCCGATTTTGATAATGTGAAATGGCTATATAGCGTTTCTCAGAAAGATGAGGTATGCCGAGGTATGCTGCAACCCTTATAGTATCAAGCTTTCGATCGCAAAATGGGCACCTCACTTTTCAGAGAAAGGCTATATAGCGGTTCTCAGAAAAATGAGGTATGTTGTTGGGCTTCAGCCCTCTTAGTTTAAGAGTTATGTGGGCTGTCAGTTATACCTCATCTTTTTGAGAAAGGCTATATATTCAGAAACCCGGTTTATTAAATAAACCGGGTTTCTAATGACAGTTGGTAGTTGGCAGTTGGCAATTGTTATTTGTTATTTTTGAATATAGCGATTCTCAGAAAAATGAGGTATGACTGGCGGCTTGTATAACCGCTTAGACGTATAGGGCCCAAGCCCAACAACGTACCTCATCTTTTTGACAAAGACTATATCTGCCAATAATCAGTAACTACTTACTAATAACTACTGACTACAGTCAACAGTCAACAGTCAACAGTCAACAGTCAACTGTCAACTGTCAACTGACTACCCAACGCACTTAGTAGTGAGCAATTCCACTGCATCCGAAATAAAACAAGCACCACCAAACTTATTTAGCACCGGTCTAATATTTTCTGCAACTGCCGATATTTTATCGGGCTCGCAGAAAGCCAGCACATAAATATTATCCAGCATACTCATTGCTAAATCGTCCGATTTGCGTCCCCTAGTGGTTTTGCCGGCGACACCGCGAATCACCGAATAACCAGGGACGCCAGCTTTGTCTAAACCGTCTAAAATCTTTGGGAGCTCCACCGAGTTCGCAAAAATTTCTATCCTTTTAACTGCGTCCATAAGTTCACATCCAAAACATATTGATTGCGTATAAATACATGGGAATGCCTACAACGATGTTAAACGGAAACGTCACTGCTAAGGCTGTTGAAATGTAAAGGCTGGGGTTAGCTTCGGGAACTGTCAGCCGCATTGCTGCTGGTACTGCGATGTAAGAAGCACTCGCACACAATACCGAAAATAACAGGCTATCTCCCTGCGGCATTCCGATTAATTTTGCTATCAGTAAACCAACTGCTGCATTAACTATAGGAATTAGGATTGCAAAGGCGATCAGGAAAATTCCTGTTTCTTGCAAATCTTTAATTCTGCTAGCAGCAACCAGACCCATGTCTAGCAAGAAAAAAGTCAGAACCCCGTAAAACAAATCTTGAGTAAACGGACTCATAACTTCCCAACCGTGTTCTCCTGTCAGAATGCCCATAATGAGGCTGCCGACTAGCAGAAAAACTGAACTGTTGAGGAAGGCTTCTTGCAGCACTTCTGACCAAACTATTTCGCGTTTTCCTTCCTCTCCACCGAAGACACTTACCAGAATTAGACCGACGATAATTGCAGGGGATTCCATTAATGCTAGCGCTGCTACCATGTAACCGTCAAAGTCGATTCCTAGTTCTTTGAGGAAGGAAGTTGCGGTGATAAAGGTGACGGCGCTGATGGAACCGTAGGTGGCTGCGATCGCCGCGGCATTGTAGGAGTCGAGTTTGATCTTCAGTATGAAGAAAGTATAAACTGGTACTAGCGCTGACATCAGCATCGCTGCGAAGATTGTCAGGGCGACTTGCTGGTTGATTCCGCTTCGGGACAGTTCGACGCCGCCTTTAAATCCGATCGCAAACAGCAGGTACAGCGAAAACAGTTTCGGGATGGGCGCAGGAATTTCTAAGTCAGATTTTAGGAAAATCGCCAGCATTCCCATGAAAAATGCTAATACTGGTGGATTTAAGATATTTGACGCTACGAGGCTTAAATCCACGATCGTTCACTCCCATTTCTGATTTTTTTAATATTACTTCACAAATAATTGTTACACGAGAATGGATCAATGGTGCGATCGAACTCTGGGAATGGCGATATATATTCCTAAAGACGGTTGCAGGTTGGCAGCGTACACCTACAACAACAGAGTAAGGTGTGCGCTGCCAACCCGCAGCCTAAGTATTTTTCCCTAACTAAGCAGTTGCCAAATAAGACTCTAGAGCTTCGGAACC
This sequence comes from Microcoleus sp. PH2017_09_SFU_O_A, assembly GCF_020738625.1. Lineage (NCBI taxonomy): Bacteria > Bacillati > Cyanobacteriota > Cyanophyceae > Oscillatoriales > Microcoleaceae > Microcoleus > Microcoleus sp. PH2017_09_SFU_O_A. Next base: position 27,663 of record NZ_JAEQCF010000004.1, on the reverse strand, counting down.
GCCGATCAACTTGCCGTCGATAAACACTTGCGGCACGGTTGTAGCGCCAGTCACCGCCCGGAGCGATCGGGTTGTGACATCCCGGCCCAAGACGATTTCTTCATAATCCAAGCCCTTTTCAGTCAGCATTTTCTTAGCCTTGGCGCAGAAAGGACAGCCCATTTTTGTAAACAGCGAAACTACCTTCGGCTTAGCTGCTGCGGAGTTGATGTAGTGCAGCATCGTCTCGGCATCGGAAACCTTGAAAGGGTCGCCCGGTTCCTCCGGTTCAATAAACATTTTTTCAACCAAGCCATCTTTGACTACCATCGAATAACGCCAAGACCGCTTCCCAAAGCCTAAATCAGTTTTATCTACCAGCATTCCCATGCCTTCGGTAAACTCACCGTTACCGTCGGGAATTAACGTCACATTGTCTGATTCTTGGTCTTTTGCCCACTCGTTCATTACAAAAGTGTCGTTGACGGAAATACAAACGATTTCATCTACGCCATTTGCTTTGAAAACTTTGGCCAATTCGTTGTAGCCAGGGAGGTGCGTTGACGAACAAGTGGGAGTAAAAGCTCCCGGCAGAGAAAACACTGCTACAGTTTTGCCTGCAAACAAATCATCGGTGGTGACATCCACCCACTCGTTGTCCTTGCGAGTGCGAAACGTGACTTTGGGTACTCTTTGACCTTCGTGGTTCGTCAGCATGATTTTGAATCCTTCGGTACTTGGGTTAAATTCCTTTGCTTGTTATAGCGTACTCATAACGAGTATGACTTGTCAAGGGCAGTGGGTTTTTTCTTGGGACTGCTGGGTGCGCGCGAGTCAGTTGCTCGTCTTTGCGACAGCTTGGCGATCGAGCAGGGTGCATCTGGCTTTTGGCAAATATGTTTGTAGGGGCGAAGCATGACCGTAGTCAATATGGGATGATAACTAATAACTTATATGCGGTCATGCTTCGCCCTCTTCAAAGGTGAGATGCACCCATGGATAAGATTGAAAAATTGCTGTTTAGGAATGAAAATTAAATAACTTACATTTTTTATTGTTCTTGTGGGATGGGCGTCCCGCCCGTCCAGAAAGGACGGGCGGGACGCCCATCCCACAAATATGTGTAAATTATTTAATTCGCGATCCTTAGTTCGATCGCAAATTTCGCCTCCATGCCTTTGCTGCTGCTAGCGGGTGAGGATTTTTGACACATTCTGTCAACATCTCGATATCAAGTTCTGGTAGCAATTCGCTGTTTGCGATCAATTCATAACCGCAGTTTGATACAAACTCAACCGGAATCTCTTCTCGCAAATGGTAGATCGAAAATCTCTCATTTCGCCAGAACCAAACCTCTCGCACATTCAACCTTCTGTAGAGTTCTAGTTTATTGATGCTGCCACTGGTAACAATCACTTCAATTACCAAGTCGGGAAATTCTTTATCTGTGCCAATACAGTAAGCTTCATCCGGTTCCGTACCGCCACTTTTTTCCTCTTGCCGCAGAGTTGTAGACCCAAAAGGGAAATATTCAATGTCAGCTTCTACAAAATAAATTTCCAGCAAATTCCCAATGCGAGTTTTACCATTTTCATGGCGACGAGAAGGTGACATAATTTCTAAAAGCCCATCTAAATAAGTAACTCGATATCCCGCAGCATCTCCAATTCGATTTAGCACTGTATCGTATTCTTCCCAGTTCACCCTATCCGTGATGTAGCGCTCTTCAGGATCTTGGCGTTGGAGTGCTTGTTGTTTAAGTAATGTATCTAGCTCGATTGTCAGCATTAGTATTACCTCCTTACAAGTTGTTCTAATTTTAGCAGACGGCGGTTAAAACCGCATCTACACAAACGATGTCTGCCTCCGCAGACTGAAGAGAACAACCCAAATTTAATCGCCTTTTATTCAACCTGCGGAGGCAGGTTTTGTTTTTATAGACGCGGTTTCAACCGCCGTGTTATCTTATTTCCAATCAAATTTCCGCCCCAAATACTCCTCTAATTCCTGATTGTAAGGTTTAAAATAATCACTCAACAGTTTGCGAACTGACTCATTTACCCGCTGATAAGAACCAGGATTAGCATTTTGGTATTCAGACAATTGATATTCCGGTAAATCTAAAAATGCTAAAACTTGCTGTACAGTCGCCGCCGCACCTGCATACAAATCTTCGCTTTGCAAAACTAACAACTGTTCTCGGGGGAAGAAAGCCAGCCAATTTTTAATAAATTCTATATACCTACCGCGAGCTAAGTAATTCCCAGGCTCTTCGCCGATGATGTATTCTGGGTTTTGATTCAGCCGTTCGATTTCGTCGCTAATTGCCCGATCGAGCGATCGCCCTTCCCAGTTTAGGCCCTTTAAGCGGTAAAAATGAGAAATCGCGCGATCGACCGGATTTCGCAACAGCACAATCAGCTTTACCTCTGGACACGCGCTGTAGAGACGTTCCGGCGCTTCCCGAAAGTCAAAATAGCTCGGACTTGCCTCACCCGTTATAAATTCCCCTCCCTGTGGCATTGGGGGAAAATGGGCCCAATACCAATCAATCCCTCTGTGGAAGTGCCAGGAGAAAAAATCCATCTCCTTTTTAATTGGAGTCAAAATTTGCGGGTGTTCAGCTAAATAAGTGTACAGAGAAGTCGTCCCGCAGCGCTGAGAACCAATAATTATAAACTTAGGAAATTTGACTGGTTTTAAGTTCCAATTTTGTGGCACAGGCATCTTGCCTGTCTCTGTATTTTGTGGCACAGGCATCTTGCCTGTCTCCATATTTTGTGGCACAGGCATCTTGCCTGTCTCTGTATTTTCTGCCACAGCTACATTGCTTGTTCTTTTATTAATAACAGATGCAAAAATTTGTTTGTAACTGACAGTTTGATAACAGCTAATCGCCTCAGCAATTTTGCCTTGCCTCGTCAAAACTTCTCCCAAATTCAAATAAGGCCAAAAAGCCTCCGGTTGAGCATCAACAACTTCTCGGCAAAAGTTCTCAACTCGATCCAGCTTGTTTTGCTGAATCAAAACTTCCCACAAATTGTAATAAAACCACCAAGGAAGATCGGGATTTATTGCCATTGCTTGCAAAAATGCCGCCGCCGCTTCCTCCCCATATTTTTGCTGGCTCAAAACCGCACCTAAATTGTAATAAGACCAGCAATCATCCGGTTTTTGGGCGACTGTGGCGCGGGCTGAGGCTAAAGCGCGATCGCACTCGATGGCTTCGCTAACGCACTTTTGCTGCTCCTGTAACAACCGCTCCAAGTCTGCTGATGACACCCCACAATCTGGGATAATTGTCAAGATTGTTTGGTAAATAATTGTTGCGCTTTTTGGGCGATCGCGCTTTGCTAAATTCTTTCCTAACTGTAAATAAAACTGCAAATTTTCCGGTGTAACTTGCAATTGAAATTGTTGTGATAATGACTTTGAGTCAGACTTTGTTTGTCCGAGAGCATATCCAAGCTTCTCGTAAATTCCCGGCAAATTTCCGTCAATTTGAATAGCTTTTAAATACGCGACAATAGCTTCATCCCACTGTTTTAGTTTGGTCAAAGCGTCGGCTAAATTGTAAAAAGACCAAGCAAAATCTGAGTTGAGTGCAATCTCGCAGCGGTAAGCAGCGACAGCATTCTCCCAGCATTCGAGTTTCAGTAAAGCATCACCCAAATTATGATAAGACCACGAAAAATCTGGATTTAACTCAACAGCTTTTTTGTACGCCGCGACAGCATCCTCCCAGCGTTCTAGTTTCAACAAAACATCGCCCAAACTGTGATGAGACCACGAAAAATCTGGATTTAATTCAACAGCTTTGCGGTAAGCAGCAACAGCATCATTAAACTCACCGCTTTCTTGCAAGGAATTACCCAACTTGTGGTAATCGTGACTATTCATGCACAACTCCTGCAATATTCATTAACTTCTCTAGCGAGTTCATATCCACCCGCATATCTTTATGTCCCGAATATTTATGAGTTTGGTCATCAAACAATTCAGCAATTAAATAGTAATGTTCCAACTCACACAAATTACTAATAGTCCAAAAACAAGTTGGCACATAAATCGGAGAAAAAATCTCAATTACTTTAGTTCCCGGAGTGCAGAAAACTAAATTAGTCAATCCACCTCCGTGGGGTGCGACAACTACCTCAGCCGCAGCCAAACAGGCTGCTTGTTCCGCTACCGACATCATTTCTAACTTAACTGTACTAAACCCAATTTTTTCTAGATAGGCGACAACCTCTTCGTCATTGACTATTCGCCGATAGGATGCTCGATTTCGACTGATATAAATTCGTTTTGAATATTTTGTATTTTGGGAATTATCTTGATTTAAAAATATTCGTTTCAGATATTCGCATTTCCATTTAGAGGTTCCCGAACCACCATCACAAATTGAAGGAACTATTAATTTGTCCGCTGTAAAGTGAGGCAGGTAGCGACTTTCTAAAATTTTATCTAGTGGAATTCCTAAAGTATTTAAACTTTCTTTTTCATAAGACAAATCGCAAGCATTGATAACAAACTTATCAATAGTGTCTATCAATCCGCAGCGCTGCAAAAGCTCGAACCGTGTAACCACATCAAACATCCAGTGAAAATAAGCTGCGCCTCCCCAGCGAGCGGATAAAAAAGCTACATTTCCCTCGATGTGTTCGACGGGAGACAATTTGTCGGATGTTATTACCAACTCAGGACAACCCATTGAAATATCGGTGACAAGTTTATTGTCTGAAGTGATGACGGCGGTAGTAGCAATATCTGCCCAAGCTCGTCCTTTTGGTATGGTAGCAACAAAAGATTTTTTGATATAAAAGATTTCATCTTGCCAACATTTGCTGTTGCTATGGATTGTTCTGGAATCGGATAAATTGATTTCACTTGCAGGATAGATGTCAATGCAAGTAATGTTCGGTTCTGACTCTGCTGTAACTGCTAAGTCGTCAGTAAATCCACAGTGTTTTTGGAGAAAACTCAACGGTAGCATTTTATAGCCTAATCTGATGATGTCAGCTTGATCGACTTCTCCTTGTTGTTCCAAAGTATAAGCGATATGATAGTAAATTCCAAACAAATCTGGTTTGATTTGCAGGGTTTGAACCAAGTTAGATATTGCCTTGTCCCACTGCTGTTGTGCAATAAATATCAAACCCAATCCTTCGTAACACCAACAGGAATTTGGATCTACATTGATGCCTTGCTCGTAAATTGCGATCGCCCTTTCGAGCTCCCCTTGCTCCCGCAGAGCATCGCCCAGCTTCTTGTACAGCCAACTGTGCTCGGGTTCTAGCTCAACAGCACGACCAAAAGCAACGGCAGCTTCTGGCCAATTTTCTTGTTTTTCCAGAACTTCTGCCAAACTATTGTACAGCCAACCATCGGGATTTAATTCAACAGCTTTGCGGTAAGCCGCGGCCGCCTCTTCCCAATTTTTCACTGCAATTAAAGCCTTGCCCAACCTGTCGTAAGACCAACAAAAATCGGGATTTAACTCAATTAACTTGCGGTAACTAACAACAGCCTCCTCCCACTCAGAAAGCTCCATCAGCACATCGCCTAAATTGTTGTAAGTCCAACAAAAATTTGGATTTAATTCAATGGCTTTGCGGTAAGCAGCAGCAGCTTCGCCGTATTGCTCAATCACCTGCCAAGTTTCGCCCAAAAAGTGGTAAGACCAGCTAAAATTAGGGTTGAGTGCGATCGCCTGTTGGTAAGCCGCCGCACCTCGCTCGAACATTTCTTTTTCTTGCAAACTTTTGCCCAACTTGTGGTAAGTTGAGTAGTTGCCAGACTTAATTTTAATAGCTGTTTGATACCGTTCGATCGCCTCATCCACATAACCTGCATCTGCCGCAATATTCCCCAACTTTTCCCAACCCAGAGACAAAAGAGTTTGCTCCTCGCCCAAACTTTCATTGCCGATTTTTTTAACAATCAGTTGATAGCCTTTGTGGACTAATTTTAACTGACTTCCAAACATCTCCAGAAAAACATCAATGCCGATTTTAGTATCTTGCTCCGGGCTGTCGGGAAACGTAAACTGATAATCGTCAAAAATCATCAATCCCCCAACTTTCACCAACCTCCAAGATAAAATCGCATCTTGCAGAGCGCTGGTGGGTTTGTGACAGCCGTCAACGTAAGCAATATCGTAAAATTCTGAATCCAAGTTTACTAATAAATCTTGAGAGTAACCTTCCAATTCAATTACCTTCTCACCAACCCCCGTTTTAACAATATTGCCCTTAAAAGTTTCTTGAAAATATAAATCGATGCAAGTGATTTTGGCAGTCTGATGAGTTAAAATATTATCTAGCAGCCAGCAAGCCGACATTCCTTGAAAACTACCGATTTCCACCACTTGAAAATCTGCAATTCCTGTAAGCGGCTGCAAGTGCCGTTGCCAAATAGGAATATTGTGGGTAAACCAATCTTGAGTAAATTGATAATCTTTCTGTGCACACTCAGGCCAACCCCTCAATGCGCTCGCTTGTTGATGGCAAACGATCGCTTCTTCCAATTCCCCTAATTGCGGTAAAATATTGCCTAAATCATTGTAAGCCTTAGAATTAGTCGGATCGATCGCAATTTGGCTGCGGTAATTAGCAATTTGTACGTATAACTCCTGTTGTTGCGCGCGAACTTCCTTGAGTTGCGCGACAACTTCCGCAGCATTGGGTTCAATCTGCACGGCCATGCTATAAAATACGATCGCACCTTCGAGCTGCTTCTGTTTCGCTAAACTATTGCCTAAATTTATAAAAAAATCAGCTCCATCTAACTCAATTTTTAGCAATTTATGGAAAAATTCCCCGCTACCAAGTGCCTCAATACCTTGACAGAAAGTTGCGATTGTGCTGTCTAACCCCGATTCACTGCGCTTCCGCAAAACATATCCCAACCTCTGATTAATTCCTCTCAAATTAGGTTCAAGTTGAATCGCGCGCAGGAAAGCAGCAACAGCTTCATCCCAGGATTTTTCGCAGGTTAAGGCAATTCCCAAATTGCAATAAAACCAAGGAATATCTGAATTTAGTTCGATCGCTTTGCGGTAGGAAATAACAGCTTCTTGCCACAGCTTTTTGTGAGCAAAAGCTTCTCCTAGATAATTATGCGCCCAATAGGAATTATTATTAATTGCCAGAGTCTGGCGGTAACATTGAATAGCTTCATCAAACTCACCTTTCTGCACAAAAACATTGCCCAAACCAAGGTAAGCACGAGCATAATTAGGATTGAGTTCAATGCTTTTGCGGTAACAGGCGATCGCCCGATCGCCTTCTCCTCGCTCTGCCCAAGTTTGACCCAAGCTGTGGTAAGATTCAAAAGAATCTGGATTGATGGCAATGGCTTGTCGGTAATTGGCGATCGCCTCATCCCACCGTTTCTGTGCGACCAGCATTTCGCCCATATTGTGATAAGCTGTTGCCAGTTGCGGGTCTAGTTCAATTGCCTGCGAATAACACTCAGTAGCGCGATCGAGCTTTCCCAATTCAACTAAACTATTTCCCAGAGTGACGTATTCCTCAGCCGTTGCCCAATTTGGCTCGATCTTGAAAGCTTGATACCAACAGTCTGCCGCCTGTGCTCGCCGATCCAACTGCATCCAAATTTTCGCCAACAGCCGATAAGCCGCGGCAAAATTCGGTGCTAGGGCGATCGCTTTTTCACAACTTGCGATCGCCTTTTCCCACTGTTTTCCTTGAGAATACAAACTGCCTAGATTAGCATACACTTCCGGCAAATTCGGATTGCGATCCAGTGCCGCTTCATACCACTGTTTAGCCTGCTCGACTTCACCTTGAACCTGCATTACCTTCCCAAGTGTCTGACAAGCCACCGCCAAATTCGGTTCAATTTTCAGCGCTGACTCGCAAGCAGCAACTGCCTCATTCAACCTTCCTTCAACCAAATAAACTTCTGCTTGCCGATTCAAATCAACCGCTGCTTTTTCCATCTTCTCAATCGAGGGCATAAATAAACTTACTCCAGACGCCAGCTAACGCAAACCAACTACTTCAACCATCCTTTTCAGCGAACTCAAGTTCACCAAAATATCCTCAGTCAGCGAATTTTGATACATTAACTGTCTAATAGGATAACATTCAAAAGCCTCACCAGCTAAAAAGTAATGTTCCAACTGCAAATATTGACTAATTCCCCAGTAATAATGACTGATATAATGAGGCGACACCAACTCAATTACTTTAGTTCCAGATTTACCAAAAATCGTATTTGTTAACCCGCTACCGTGGGCAGCAACTATCACCTCAGCATGGTAAAAATGAGCAATTTGCTCTGCCAAAGACATCGACTCAGGTAAAATAGAAACAAAGCCCGATCGTGCCAAAACCTCAACCACATCTTCCTCGTTCAAAACTCTGCGATATCTGGCTTTGCTGCGACTGATGTAAATGCGCTTTGGATAACTTGAACCAGGTATAATTCCCTTGAGAAACTCCCGCCTCAAAAAATCGATCGCCCATCCGGACGGCCAGCCCAAATATCCCGCAAAAGAAGGTACAATTAACTCTGTTGCTTGCAGGTGAGGAATGCGATCGCTCTCCAAGACCTTTTCCTCGGGAATTCCCAGAATCCGGAGACTTTCCCGTTGAAATTCGTGCTGACAACTATTCACCAAAAACCAATCAATTTCCGCCAAATCCCTACCGCTGCGCCGCAGCAATTCTATCCTCGGCAAAACGTCCACCATCCAATGAAAATAGACATTTCCCGATAAACCAGAAAGCACCGCCACGCTGCCGTCTATCTGCTTTAAAGGTGGAAAGGATTCTAACTTAAAAACGCTATGTTTTCTGATATCATGCTTCTCGCATCCCGGCAACAAACCCGGATAATCTCTCGACACATCAGCCAGCAAATAATTATCAGGAGTCATGACAGCAATCGCCTTGCAAATCAGCCAATAATTTTGCTGCGGCACAATCCAAACTCGCCCGTTGGGAATCTGTGCGACAAAAGTTTTTGGGGAATCCACAGGTATCGGCTGCGAGTTAGACAAACGGCAAACTCCCCAACCCAAATGCACCGGATCGAACCACTTAGAAATTCTGTGCAAACACAGCCCGCAAGTTAAACCGGCACAATCGGAATTTGCCAACTGCGAATTAACAGAAAATTTAGAAGTCTGAATATTTTCTACCCTGGCTTCTGTTGCAGATTCCCAAACAATTTCCACATAATTGCCAGCATCCAACTTAGCATTAACCAGCCAATCCCAACTCGATAAATAAATACCGCGCGGACGTTCTAAATAATTGCTTTCTGAGGATATAAAAGTCTGTTTCTCCCACTGTTTGGGGTCTCCATACCCGTGCAATTGCAACTCTAAAACCTGTTGATAATAATCGATCGCCCTTTCCAAGCGTCCCTGTTTTTCCAGCAGTTTCGCTAACTCAAAATAAACATGAGGTAAAGCTGGTTGAATTTTCAAAGCCATGCGGTAAACGACAATTGCCGGGCCGAATCGGTGCTGCTGGGCCAAGCAATTTCCCAGCCGCCAGTAAAGCTCTGCATTTTTGGGCTGAATTTGCAAAGCTTTTTGATAATAAGCAGCGGCTGATTCATATCCGCCATACTCTGTTAAAGCATTCCCTAAATGCAGGTAAATTTCTGCTAAATAATCGCATATTTCACCAATCGGTAATTGGGCATCGGGAATTGGGAATTGGGCATCGGGAATTGGGAATTGGGCATCGGGAATTGGGAATTGAGCATCGGGAATTGGGAATTGGGCATCGGTAATAAATCTTCCTTCTTCCTTGTTCGCTTTTCCTTGTTCCTTGTTCCTTGTTCCTTCTTCCTTCTTGCTTCCAGTTAGCGCTTTCAGAAATCGATCGCACGCAGCGATCGCCCTTGACAACTCATCATCCTCTACAGTGGCAACTTGCCTCGTTTCTCCCAAACGGCAGTAAGCCTCAACAAATTCTGGCTTGAGAGCTACCGCCTGCTGAAAATAAGGCATGGCTTCGGCAATTTTGCCCAAAAACATCAAAGAAAATCCGGCGTCTGTATAGCCGGAAATATGTTGGGGATTGAGTTCGATTACCCGATCGAAACAAGCAACCGCCGCCAAATGTTCCCCCTGCAATTGCCAAGCTTTCCCTAGATTGTAGTGAGCCAAAACCATCTCCGGCGCTAGCTCGATCGCGCGACGGTAAGATGCGATCGCCTTTTCGGGACTTTTTTCGTGGAACACCTGGCCCAAATTATTGTGCGGCGTTGCCCACTCCGGCTTAATCTCGATCGCCCGCTGGTAAATCTCGATCGCCTCAGCAGGGCGATCTTCCTTCAGCAAAATCACGCCCAAATTGCTGTAAGCTTCTACATAATCGGGCCCGAGGGCGATCGCCTGACGGTAGCTATCAATTGCCGCTTCTAGCTGATTATTTTCATTTAAAACCACAGCCAGATTGAATACAGCAAGTAAATAATCGGGTTTTTGGGCGATCGCCTTTCGATAACAGTCGATCGCCCCCAACAAATTACCCTGATTGTGAAAAACATTTCCCAAGTTATAATTTAACTCCGGCCAGTCTGGCTTCAACTCCAGAGCTTTGCCGTAGTGAAAAGCCGCCTCATCCAGCCAGCAATACTCACTGTAAAGTTGACCCAAGTAAGCATGGGCCAGCACAAACGTTGGCGAAATCTCCAAAGCTTGCACAAAAGCATCTCTTGCTGCCGTCGGATCTCCGCTCGCTTCGAGGATTTCGCCTAAAGTGGTGTAAGCTAGCGGCGAAAATGGCTGTAGTTCGATCGCCTGATGGCAAAAATCGATCGCCTGACTTAACTTTCCCTGCTTCAAATAAACTTGGGCTTGCCGGATGTATTCTTGAGTGGTCATTGCTTGCCGTGCAGTTGCGGTTGCTTTACCGCTTCAGGAAAACTTATAAATTCTGATTTGAAAGTTTGATATTTTCAGACTATCTATATTTTAGGCGATCGGGTTCACAATTTTTATTACCCGGAGATCCTCGTAAATCCCCCTTAAAAAGGGGGACTTTGATGAAGTTCTTGTCCCCCCCTTTTTTAAGGGGGGCTAGGCAGGGTGGTTTTATTGTCGGGAAAAGAAATCTGAAACTACCAAAATTATCGCTCAAAGATTGGCTCACGCTTGGGCGAAGGTACGTAGTTGCGCTTCAGCGCTCTTTATAAGATTAGGAAAGAGCGCCCAAGCGCAACTACGTACCTAATTTGTGTGACCACAATAAAACCACCCTGCTTTTTAAGGGGGAGTAGCGGGCAAGCTAAGGGGGGATCTGGCTTAACCCAAGGGTCTTGATTTATATTTTGTGCGATCGGGCAAAATATTAATTCGGTCGATCGGTGTTGGTCGATTTTTTTTAAATGATCTTGCTTCACTTGAGCCCTTGAATATTTCAACCTCACCCCGCTGTTGGCAGAATGAGGTTGAAATCCTTTCAAACTATCAGCTTTTGTGAGAACAGCCCCGGATAAAATCCGGTGTCGCCCCACAACCGCCAGTTGTTTTAGAACAGCTCGAAGTTGTTCGAGGTAATAGTCAGGCCAGGCTGCAACTGAGCAACCTGTAACACTCCGTTGCCACCGTTGAAGAACAACGCACCGTTTGTCGGGTCGTAGATCAACTTGTTACTGGTGGATCCTGGGCTGCTGGCGCTGAAACCAGAAACGACGACAAACTCGCTCGCCTCGAAGCTGCTGCCCAAACCAGCGAACACACCGCCCTGCTTCAAGCGAATCTTATCTTCACCCGGTGTAAAGTCAGTGATCGTGTCTATGCCCTCTAATGTACCGGTAACGACGGAGGTGGCGAAGTAGAACGTGTCGCTACCAGCACCGCCAGTCAGGACATCGCTGCCTCTGTCGCCAGAGATAAAGTCGTTGCCAGCGCCACCATCGACAGTATCGCTGCCTTTACCGCCCCAGAGGGTATCGTTGCCATCGCCACCGCTGACAGTATCGCTGCCTTCGCCGCCGAACAGGGTATCGTTACCAGTTCCGCCGAGTACGAGATCGTTGCCTTTGTCTCCAGAAACCAAGTCATTGCCAGCACCGCCGTCGAGCTGGTCATTCCCTTTGCCGCCAAAGATTCTATCATCGCCGTCACCACCAGAGACAGCATCGTTGCCACTGCCTGAAACGAGGGCATCGTTACCGCTGCCGCCGCCGAGACTGTCATTGCCGCCACCGGAAAAAATGATGTCGTCCCCACCGTTACCGGCGATGACATCATCGCCCCCAAAGGTCAGGATGATATCGTTGAGATTGCCTGCACTTAATCTGTTTGCGCCTGTGGTGCCGACAACACTGGAGCCGCCAGCTCCTGGCAAAGAAACTGCTGGTTGTGTTGGATTAGTTACCTGTGTCATTTACACTCCTCCTAAAAGATGAATCACTTTTCTACAATACACTTTTCCCTCCAAAGGGATTCAATAAATCGAACCGGACATCGGTTGAGACCCTAATTGACCCGGCTGCTATAAGCTGTCATGTAATTTAATTTTTGACATACTCACCGCCCTAAAAGTGCGGTGATTCTTGACGCTTCATCGACTGATGCTGGTCGTAGTCTTACTCTGTCTCTGCGTCCGTTTAGAGTCTCCCAATGCCCTATGGCGACTTTTTACTCTGCTATCCTACGGTTGGAGCTAACCATTGCCCTTATAGCCGTCTCTAAGTTTGCCCGCATCGTAGCTGTTTCAACGCGTCTTGGGCCTAGAAATCTTTTGAGTGTTGTTATATTACAGGCTTTGCCAATAAAATTAGGAACAATTAAAACCGTCCTAAAAGGACGGGGCTTGTATCCCAAATTTTTGGTCAGCAGGGAGCCGGGAACCGCGAGTTGAATCTTGTATTCGTTGAGCAGCAAGTATCAGTTGTTTTCTGCCTTGGACTCTCGGCTCCATCACTCCCTCCTCTAGCACGAAAATATTCCACTTAAACGTTTGTGAGTCTACCATACGTACCTTGGGTGCGGCTACTTATTTTTTACAAGTCTAGACATTTGCTTCTTACTTCATCGGGAGCATGGGAGCGGTTATCCCTCGGTAAGCTTTCACGATGAAAGCCAAGCGCGATAAATTAATTGCTCTCAAGATTGAGAAATTGCACCGCAGTCCTTGGCAACTGTCGATCGCCCGAAAGTTCGATCGCCCGCAATCGAGCTTAAACTGAGTTGCGATTTTTCAGTAGACTCTGAATCACGAGACTTTTAAGTTCCGCCCAGAGTTCCCGAAAAATAAAATTTGTTGAGCAGCACATTATTCCCTGGAAATTCAGCCCATCGGCGTGAACCCCCAGAGTTATGATTTGAGATTTTTATACTCTAAGATTATTTATATTTTGGCGATCGATTTGGCGATCGATTACTTAAGCACATAGCATCACTTTCTTAAGATTGAAGCCTTCAAAATTGTCAGACTGCCGCGTGAGAACAGCCCCGGAATCTGTCCGGTGCTGTTCTGGCAAGAGCTAGTTTTTCTAGAACAGCTCGAAGTTGTTCTTGCTGACAGCAGTGGAGCTAAGATTGAGCCCCGGTTGCAGTTGAGCCACAGTCTTCACTCCGCCGTTACCTGGATTGTAGTACAACAAACCGTTTTGCGGGTCGTAGACGATCTTGTTCAAAGTATTTGCTGGTGCGCTTCCGGGAGCAAAACCAGCAACCACGATAAAGTCGGTAGCATCGAAAGAGCCACCCAAACCAGAGAAAGCATTGCGATCGAAACTGAGTTTATCTTCACCGGGGTTAAAGTCGGTAATTGTGTCAATTCCATAATCGCCACCAACACCAGCAAAGTAGAACGTATCGCTACCGGCGCCGCCAGTCAGAAGGTCAGATCCTCTGTCGCCAGAGATAAAGTCATCCCCTCTCCCACCATCGACAGTATCGTTCCCTCGACCGCCGAACAGACTGTCGTTGCCGTCACCGCCCAAGACGATATCATTGCCGTCACCGCCCAAAGCAGTATCGTTACCCGATCCGCCAAGTACCGTGTCATTGCCCCGATCTCCGGAGACGAAATCAGCACCATCACCGCCGTTGACGAGATCGAAACCTTTACCGCCGAAGAGTGTGTCGTTGCCGTTACCACCATCGACTACATCGTTGCCTGTACCAGCGTAGATAGTATCATTGTCGCTGCCACCACCCACACTATCATTGCCACCTCCTGAAAAAATCAGGTCATTCTCACTGCCACCAGCAATGATATCGTTGCCCCCAAAAGTTAGGATGATATCCTCTTCGATCGTTCCACGTATCCTGTTATCGCCTTGGGTGCCGATAATATCAAGTCCACCCCCACGATTTTCAACTGCCGATTGTGGCTGAGTTGGATTAGTTACCTGTGTCATTTACATTCCCCCCCTAAATTATTTTTTCTACTTGTTCCCTTCAACGGGATTTCATCAATTAAACGGGACATCGGTTGAGACCCAGATTGACCCGGCTGCTATAGGCTTTCATGTACCATTTTTAATGGGACTATGCTCTTTGATAGAACTTGCACGCCAGATGGCAAATAATGATCGATCGCACAAATTGCGATCGTCAGGATTGCGTAATAATTAACAGAGTGCCATTTCTTAGTACGCTTCAATCAACCTGACTGTTCAGTTAAAATATTAGTTCCCCAAAAAAACAAAAACACTAGATTTATCTCCAAAGCATTAAGCAGCAAGGTTTTAGAGGCCGAAATGAGTTATCCCCACAAGTTATCTGTGGGAATGGCCCGTGCATAAGATATTTTCTGTCATGGGAAGCACGTCAACGCAGCCTTCCACAACAAATCAATAGCAGCCCTTTGTAAAAGTGTCAGTGCTGCCTAAGTCTTAGGTAAGTTGGAATACAGCTATATTTAAAAAATTAATTTTATAAATTATAGTTTTCAGCAATTATTTATTGCTAATTGCTAATTCCGACGCGCTCGAACACAATAAATTAACAATTAGCAATTTCCCGAAAAAATCGTTGGCATTCATAGACAAGCTGTACTATTTACCCGCTCAGTGTGATTCTAAGTCTGCTGGTGACCCGTTGACATAGCTCTGGCTGTCGTAGCTGTAGATGTGAGCGTCAGTTTGGAAAAGATAATTGATTGAACTAGCTGCATAGTAGGTCAGCACTAGCAGCGACACTGCGTTAAGAATTCCATAAATTCGCTTCTCAGACATTTCGTTCATTTTCACTCCTAGGGTTTGTGCAAATAGTGAATTTTGATACTGTGACGGCACTTTTTTGGGGAAGTTCCCAAAAATGCAGCACCAGATCAAAATTCCATCGCTCGCCTTATAAACTCACTCGTTATTCCTCCCATAAAACAAGTCCTGCTTGAGACAAGCAAGAGTTTTGTTGGCTATTTCATATTGAAGTCTCTGCCTTTAATTGTGTATCTAACTGTGGTAAGAGTTTCGGACTTGTGGCGATCTCGAACTCTACAATTTTCTGTTGGAAAGCTGCTACAATCTGTCAATATCTAACATCAAAAGCTTACAGGGTAAAAAGTATAGCTTTTTATCAAAAACCAGCAATGATTTTCGCCAATTCGATTAATGGTACGCAGAAGCCGGAAATAATAAAAATCATTAAGTTGTCAGCCGAACGCTAAAATATGTCTGAAGTTATACTCTTGCCAGCAAGAGAACGTGTTAAATTTCCTGTTAAGTTTGAGCTTGGTGGAGGTGGCAAGATAATTTATGACTGAAAAAATTTTGCGGTCGCTGTCCAAAATCGGGGTCTCACACTTTTGACCAATAATTTCATCAATCCCAAATCGAAAATCGAAAATCCTCTCTTCCCCCGAATTTATCCGTGGGGTCGCCTCTAAAATCTAAAATCTAAAATCTAAAATCGATTGACTGAGTGGCAGCCTTAAATCACAATCTCACCAAATAACAGCAGGCATCAAAAAACAGAAGGCAGAATTTGATAGCGGTAAAAACATACTGTTTTAGGATTCAGTATTTTTATTATCTGATTCCACCTTCTAGATGCCACGTTTTGTAATAAAACAAGATGATTTACTCGATGGGAGGAGCGAGGAATGATGATTCAGGCAAGATGACTAACTATGTTTGAGTCAGTTACTTCCACAATTTACTATAATTTTTGCTCTGCTTTAGCTTCTTGTTCAACCGACTTTCTGCTACTAATTTGAAACAGGGATAAGGGTAGAACAATAGGCCAAACCAGGGGGCCGAGTAGTAAGGCCACCCAAGAGAGCAAGTCTTTTTTGGATGTTGAAGTATCGTTCCAAAAAACAATGAACCAAACCACAAAAACGATTAAGGAAACCGAAAAGTAGCCAATAATGAGCATTCTTTTACCTGCCTGCCTATAGATGGGGTCGAAGTATTGATAATTTATTGTATCTCAGGCTGCGGCTCGCCGATCGCAACTGGAGGCCTTGGTGAGGAGTGTTGAAAACGAACAGTTTTACCAGTCTGGGAGTCCACAGCCTAGGATGTCGGAGGCACACCGACGAAACCACCAACAATCGCGCTCAAAGTCTTGCCATCAGGAGTTTTTGAGGTTTCGTCTAACCTGGAGGCTACCGCCACAATCACAGCCAATGCGATCGAGGTCTCTCCTTTTAAGTGATTTGACTCACGTACACTTAGAGATTTAGATCACAAGCAGATCTCAGAAAGATCACAGAGCTTACCCGACGGCCATCACCCTACTCTGTTCTCAAATGCTGGATATTAGAATAGCCGAGTTCAACGAGATTTCATGCAAACTCTGACTTTAAAATCCGATCGCACGATCGCTGAACTATTTTATCAAGTCACGCATTCGGGCAATCTGAGTCGTACCGAAAGTCACGGACTGCGTACACTTTGTGAAAGCGCTCTGTGCGAAGACGATCGAGATGCAGTCAACCGCCTACTTCACGCTATCCGCCGCGGATGGGTCAGAATTTCCGATTAGTACCCTCAGACAGTAAGTTTAGATTGGTAGTTCTACTCTGTCTGGTGTAAAGCTTTGCCCGCAAGTAAGATTTCCGTGAGTAGGTCTCTCCATTAACCCTCTCAAAAATATTTTTTGTTGCGATCGTGGCGATCGCACCCGGTTTCTTGAAGATGCCGGGATTTTTGATGCAAAACCGTTAACAGTCCTTAGTGCTGTCCCCGCACGCGGACAGTAGTCAGTAGTCAGCAGCGGGCACTCATTAAGTATATCTACGGAAAAAAAAACTACACAAAGATACCCAGTAAATGCAAGCAAAGTGGGTTTCCCAACACCGTAAAAGTTTTACGTTTAATATCGGTTGATTTAGTTAGGAGTAATTACTTAGTAGTCATCGCAAAAAAAAGGCAGTACATTGTAGGTGTTTTTCAGCGTCAAGATCGCTCATATACAAAAGAGTAAATGAGTGTTCTCACCCCTCAACGCATCTATGTTTATTGGTAAGGACATACTTAGTGATTTGTTAAATTAATATTAATTTGTTTGTCAGCAGCTTTTAACAAAAAACACAGATTTTGGAGTTACTAAAAAGGAGGAATCGGGACGGGGTTTGTGTTTCGAGATGCTCTCTCGATCGAGGAAACATCCGCTCCCCAAGTCCGATTGACACAAATCACCAATCAAGACAGAATCGATCACATTTACTGGCGTATTTGAATCACATAAATATTTGGAAAATCAGTCAATAATGTCAAAAGTGATTTCAAAAAAAACCAATGATGACCCAAACGTTTTTACCTCAATTTACGATTGCAGAGCTAGTGTTTCAGGTATATCACTCCGGTCTGCTGACTCCCACTCACCGACAACAGCTCAAGAGTGCGCTATTAAATGACTGTCTTACCGAAGAAGATCAAACAGCCATCAACCGCTTGCTCCACGCGGTTCGCCGGGGCTGGCTGAAAGTTGTAGATTAAACTGTTACCCAAAATTTTGCCACTTCTCTTTAAATGCACTGTCAATCAATTTGAGATTTGAGATTTGAGATTTGAGATTTGAGATTTGAGATTTGAGATTGTCTCAACAGATAAATCTGGAGATTGAACTTTGATCTAAAATTTTTGACTCTCCACTAGGCGAGTCTCGGAGGCCTGTCTCCGTTTTTGGGCGGGGTAACCTGAAGATCGAATTAAATCCCCTCAATAAAATCTGGAATTAAGCTAAATGTAGGGTGCGCCACCAGCACCCTGCGGTTTTAAATTCTGTGTTGCAAGCTTATTTACTCCGAGATTGTGCCGTCAGGCATCATAGCTTCTCTCAGATTCGCCTCCTTCCAATTTGTCCCGCGCAAAGAAGCTTGATGCAAGTTTGCTCCCCTGAAATTTGCTCCCTTAAGGGAAACTCCGCTCAAATCTGCTAGATGCAGATTTGCACAAATCAGGTTAGCTCCGCTCAAATCTGCTCCCTTCAAATTAGCTTTTTCGAGATTTGCTTCTGTCAAATTAGCCCAACTCAAATTTGCTTGAGTGAGATTAGCATGGCTGAGATCGGCTTGTGTTAAGTTGGCGTCAGTTAAATTTGCTTGAGTCAGGTTGATTCCGCAAAGTTTTACTTCTGTCAAATTGGCACCTTGCAAGTTAGCGTTAACTGCATAAACTTGAATCAAAATTGCCCGTTGAAGGTTGGCATCTCTGATGTCTGCACCCCTCAGACTCGCCCCCGTTAAATCTGCCCCGCTGAGTACGGCACTCCGCAAGATAGCTCCGCTCAAGTTCGCTCCCACTGCATTGCATTCGCCAAAATTAGCCGACTTGACATCCACCCCGGCGTAAACGCACGGGGATTCCTAAGACTCACGACTTAGGTTTCTGCTTCCGTCCACTAGGGGTTTTCGCACCTGCCTTAACAGATTTACTCTGTTCGGGTCTTACAGTCGCTCCACAGACTGACACGGCAAGCCCTGCCGCCAAAATGTTATGAGCTGCATTGATATCTCGGTCATGGTGAGTACCGCACTGAGGGCAATCCCATTCCCGGATATTCAACGGCATCTTTTCAACGATGTGACCGCAATTGCCACATCGTTTAGAACTCGGAAACCAGCGATCGATCTTAATTAAAGTGCGACCGTACCAATCGCACTTGTAGTCAAGTTGTCTGACCAATTCCCCCCAACTTGCATCACTTATAGAAGCAGCAAGTTTCCGATTTTTAACCATATTTTTCACAGCTAAATCTTCTACGGCGATGGTTTGGTTTTCACGCACCAACCGCGTTGTTAACTTGTGAAGATTATCTTTCCTTGCATCAGTGATTTCTTGATGCACTTTCGCTACTTTAAGCCGTGCCTTTTGACGGTTGTTTGACCCTTTTTGCTTGCGACTTAAAGATTTCTGCGCTCTTCTAAGCTTGTGATACTTGGCCTTGAATCCTTTGGGATTGGCAATCTTTTCGCCGTTGCTCAGTGCAAGCAAGCTTGTGATTCCTAAATCGATGCCGACTTGACTGTCTGTTTTAGGTAGTGCTTCAATTTCAACATCTACCAACAGAGAAACTGACCACCTACCTGATGGTGCAAGCTTCACGCTTAAGGTTGATGGTGTTGCACCATCAGGTAGTGTCCGGCTCCAGCGAATCGGTAACGCTTGGGTATTTTTTGCTAGGTAAACTTGTCCATCTCTGAACTTAAATGCTGACTTGGTAAATTCTGCACTACCACCATTGCGTTTCTTTTTGAAGTTGGGGTATTTCGCCCGCCCGTCAAAAAAGTTAGTATAAGCTGTTTGTAAATGTCTCAAACACTGCTGCAATGGCACACAGCTAACGTCATTGAGGAAATCTAATTCCTCAGTTTTTTTCCAATCTGTCAGCATACTAGAAGTTTCAGCATACGCTACCCGTTTTTGGTCTTTGTACCAAGCTTCAGTCCTCGCTGCCAAAGCGCGGTTGTAGACCAAACGGATACAGCCCAAAGTACGTCGCAACAAACTTTCTTGTTCCGGCGTTGGGTAGAATCGATAGCTGAAGGCTTTTAGTGTCATGCTTACCTTGAGTGCGCTATTTTCACATACTAGCACGTCTTATGTGAAATAATAAGTCTTAACAAAAATTTAAGTAAAGCCGTCCTATAAGGCGATGCACTGAGCGTAGCCGAAGTGACGGGGTTTCTAACCCAATTTTATGATGAACGACCTTTACATTTCTTGGTCTGAGTACCACCGAAAAATTGAGGATTTGGCTGTAAAAATTGATGAATCTCAATGGAAATTCGATCGCATTGTCTGTTTGGCGAGGGGAGGGCTGCGCGTCGGCGATACTCTGTCGCGGATTTTCGACAAACCTCTGGCGATTTTAGCGGCCTCGTCCTATGGTGGGGCGGAGGGAAAAGTCCGGCGGGCGATCGAATTTGCGCGGGATTTGACAATGGTGGGCGATAATTTGGGCAGCCGGATTCTGCTAGTTGACGATTTGGTGGATTCGGGAATTAGTTTAGAGCAAGCTATTGTTTGGCTGAAGAGTCGTTACGGCGAGGATATTCAGGAAATTCGGACTGCTGTGCTTTGGTACAAGGCTTGTTCTGTGGCAGTGCCCGATTATTATGTAGATTATTTGGCTGACAATCCTTGGATTCATCAACCTTTTGAAATGTACGAAAAGATGAGTGCGGCTGATTTGGCGGCGAATGTGGGGAGTTACTGAAATCCGCCCCTAGGCGTGTTTTGTTTGAAGTTGCTCTTTTACCCAAGCTCGAAATGCTCTGATTGTTGGGCTTCTTCCTTGGGTGTTGCTGCGATCGACATATTGGGGAATTATATCAATAATGGGAAAATATAAGACGGCGGTTGAAACCGCGTCTACAAAAACGAATTCCGCCTCCGCGGAATGAAGAAATAAATGAAGAAAATCGCGTAATTTTCACCATCTTATCTTCAACCCGCGCACCATCCGGGTTTTGTTTGTATAGACGCGGTTTCAACCGCTCCATCTAAGAATCAGCGAACCGAAAGAATACGATCGCCCAATTCCATGCTTTTTGTCAAAACTTCCTGCCGCGCCCACCGATCCGCAGCCAAAATATCATCTAAAGCCGGACTTTCACAGTTATCAGCTTGATGTTTGTCGCACACCTTTTCAATCAACTTCGGAATATCCAAAAATGTAATCTTTTCCTCCAAAAATAGCGCTACGGCCTGTTCGTTTGCCGCATTCAGCACCGCCGGCATCGAACCACCGGCACGTCCCGCCGCATAGGCTAACTGCATACAAGGATACTTTTCGTGATCTGGTTCTCGGAAAGTTAAATCACCGGATTTTACTAAATCTAGCTGCGGCCAATCTGTCTGAATTCTTTCCGGCCAAGACAAAGCGTAAAGTAGGGGCAAACGCATATCCGGCCAGCCCAATTGTGCCAAAACCGATGTATCTTGTAGCTCAATTAACGAGTGAATGATACTCTGGGGATGGATGACAATATCAATGTCATCATAATCCATGCCGAACAGGTAATGAGCCTCAATTACTTCTAATCCTTTATTCATCAAAGTAGCAGAATCAATGGTGATTTTCTGCCCCATCGACCAATTCGGATGTTTCAAGGCATCGGCGACTGTTACTTGTGCTAATTTGTCGATCGGCAAATCTCGAAAAGAACCGCCCGAAGCTGTGAGAATAATTCGGCGCAACCCTCCCGCCGGTATGCCTTGGAGGCATTGAAAAATTGCCGAATGTTCCGAGTCTGCCGGCAATATTTTAACCCCGTATTTTTCGATCAGGGGGTTGACAACGGGGCCGCCGGCGATTAATGTTTCTTTATTGGCTAAGGCGATATCTTTGCCTGCTTTGATAGCGGCAATTGTTGGCAGCAAACCGGCACAGCCAACTATGCCGGTGACGACGGCTTCAGCATCGCCATATTGGGCAACTTCGACAACGCCTGACTCGCCAGCAAGTAAAATAGGTTGAGGGTCGAGATCTGCGATCGCGCTTTGCAATTCCTCTAATTTATCTTCGTCGCAAATCGCGACAATTTCTGGTTTAAACTGGCGAATTTGTTGTGCGAGTAACGTTACATTTCGTCCGGCGGTTAACCCGACAATCCGAAATTGTTCCGGGTATTGAGCTACAATATCCAGAGTCTGAGTGCCGATGGAGCCTGTGGAGCCGAGAAGAGTTATTGCTTTCACAATTTTTTAAGGTTTTGTGGATTATTCTAATATTACGATTACCGGAACTAAAATTAGCGGTTAACTATGCCGCAATACGGTTCAATTAAGACAGATCCCCCCTAACCCCCCTTAAAAAAGGGGAGTAGGGGGTGGGACAAGAATGCTCTCAAAGTCAACCCCTACTCCCCTTCTTAAGGGGGATTTAGGGGGATCTCCGGCGCATAAATAGTTTTAAGTGAACCGTATTGAACTATGGCGTGGTAAGCATATTTGAAGGAATCATATTTTGAGTCGTCAGTTAGTGCCAGATTTCATGGAAAATGGGGAAAATTTTGCTGATGACCATGAGGATATCGGCGTTGGAATCGGGGAAAATATAGAAGAAGGTCGATCGCGCTTACCGTCGAGTTTGGTTTGGGCGATCGCCATTGCTGCTACAATTTTCTTTGCCTGTAGCAGTTTGCGGCACGCTTTATTCCAATCCACAGCCTTCGATTTGGGAATTTTTGACCAAGCAATTTACTTGCTGAGTCAAAACCAAACGCCGTTTTCTTCCTTGATGGGTATTCATATTTTGGGAGATCACGCTGCGGTAATCTATTATCCGCTGGCTTTGCTGTACAAAATTTACCCGGATGTGCATTGGCTGCTGTTGGTACAAGCAGTTGCTTTATCGCTGGGAGCCTGGCCTAGCTGGAGTTTAGCGCGTTTGGCGGGTTTAAATCAAGAAGAGTCTCGTGCGATCGCCCTAATTTATTTGCTCTATCCGGTGGTATTCAACATCAACTTATTTGATTTTCACCCGGAAGTAATCGCTTTACCCGCACTGTTAGCAGCAATTTTAGCAGCGCGCTTAAATAAACTGGTGTGGTTTTGTACCGCAATTCTGCTGGTGTTAAGTTGCAAGGCAGTTTTGTCTATAACCGTTGCTGCTATTGGCTTCTGGTTATTTGTTTGCGAGAAAAAACAACGATTTGGGGCGATCGCACTTTTACTCGGTGTAGCATGGTTTTTGATAGCTTCCCAAAAAATCATCCCCTACTTTAGCGGTAGCGAAGTCGCCGGAGTCGGGCGTTACAGCTATTTAGGCAAATCAGTCCTAGAAATCATCATCAACCTCATATTAAAACCACAGCTAGTATTAGGAAAAATCCTTTCCTTCGACACATTCAAATACTTATTTGTCCTCACCTTACCCGTAATTTGGCTGTTGCTGCCATTCTCCCGCAAAAGCAACCTCAAATATTTAACATCCCTAATTCCAGCCATCCCTACATTAATTATCAATATCCTCTCCGATTTACCATTTCAACGCAGTTTAGCTTATCAATATTCAGTGCCAATTGTCCCATTTTTAATCTTAGCAATTATCGCCAAAGAACAAGCAATAAAAAATACAAACATACTCAATCAACCGTTATCTAGCGCACCAAATACCGCAAAGCTACAATTTAAAAACATCCAAATTCGGCAACTTTGGCTGGGAATGCAATTACCCAAAGCAATGATAATTTGGTCATTAATAATATTCCTATTGCTGGGAGAATCCAAAGACTTTATTCTGTACGCAAATAGACTAGATACCTGGCAAGCCACACGAGAAGCAATCGCCAAAGTTCAACCCCAAAGCAGTATTTTAACAGATAATAGACTTGCTCCTCACTTTGCCCATCGCCCCACAGTCAAACTACTTTCACAAACTTCACCTCAAACAAATCTAGCTGAATTTAAATACATATTATTAAATCTCCGCCATCCCTGGCCAGATACTGAAAAAATTGGTAACACCTTAGCAAATCAACTTAAAAACGATCGCGCTTTTCAATTAACTTATCAAAAAAACGAAGTTCTACTATTTAAACGCATCGCCGATTAAACCAAGAAAATGCTAACCTTACAATCCCCAAAATCCCATCCAGTATTGTTAATGATTGTCGTAACAACGATAATTTTATTTGTAGCCAGCAGCGCCCGCCACGCTTTATTTCATTCCACTGCCTACGACTTAGCCATTTTTGACCAAGCAATTTACTTAATCTCCCAAAATCAAACACCATTTTCCTCATTAATGGAAATCAATATTTTAGGAGATCATGCTGCCTTTATCTTCTATCCCCTAGCCTTACTCTACAAAATATATCCCGATGTTCACTGGCTGTTATTCGTGCAAGCTTTTGCCCTAGCCTTAGGTGCTTGGCCTAGTTGGAGTTTAGCACGTCAAGCGGGATTAACTGAACCAAAGGCGATCGCCATTTCAGCCATGTATCTGCTATATCCCGCAGTATTTAACGTCAATCTCTTCGACTTCCACCCCGAAGTCATAGCAATGTCCGCCATTTTAGCAGCAATCCTAGCCGCCAGACTGAATAAAACATTGTGGTTTTGTGCAGCCATCCTCTTAATCTTAAGCTGCAAAGCCGTGCTATCTTTGACAGTCTTGATGATGGGAGTTTGGTTATTCTTCTTTGAGAAAACCCGCAAGTGCGGACTCATTGCTATATTTCTCGGTGCAGCCTGGTTTTTGATAGCTACTCAAGCAATCGTACCATATTTCAATCAAGGCAAACAACACGCAGGTGTCGGGCGATATCAATATTTAGGAAACTCAGTTTTGGAAATTGCGATTAATTTAATCTTGAAACCAAATCTCATTTTAGGCCGTTTGTTTTCGACTGATACTTTCGGATATTTGATTTTGTTGTTTTTCCCTGTAATTTGGTGGCTTTCCCCGCGCCACCTGTCACCATTAATAGGTGCTTTTCCCATGCTAGTGATGAATATTCTTTCGGATATTGACGCCCAGCGAGATTTGATTCACCAGTATTCAGTACCGATATTTCCTTTTGTATTAACCGTGGTAATCTCTACCATAGCAGACAGACAGCAAAGAGGCAATAATTTTTGGAAAAATGCCGGAAATTATCTATGGAATCACCGCAATTTGATGCCGCGAATTTGGAAGCCAGTCTCGAAACGCATTTCGATTAAATCTGTCAAACATATCTGGATGCGCCGCCTGTGGATTCACCGCAGTTGGAGGTGGGGAAAATTGCTATTTGCTAATGTGTCTAAATTGTTAATTTTGTGGTCGTTTTTGAGTTTCTTAATTTTAGCAAAGTATGGATATTTTGGGACAATTTATTTAGAGTCTCTCGATACTTGGCAAGCGACGCGGCAGGCAATTAATAGAGTGCAAACTCAAGGCAATGTCTTAACGGATAATTCCCTAGCAACTCATCTCGCTCATCGTGCAACAATTAAATTGTTGCATCAAGTTGCCAACGGACAAAGTTTGAATGAATTTGAGTATGTGCTATTAAATATGCGCCATCCTTGGCACGATACTGCGGATACTGCTGCGAGTGTCGTGACTCAACTGAAACAATCTCCTGCATTTAAAATTAGCTTTCAGCAAGATGATGTTTTTTTGTTTCAGAAAATCAGCAATTAGTAGACTTATTGCAATTATTCATTGATAAACCAACCGCAGATTTAAGGCAAATGCAACACAGACAGACGCAGATAATTTTAAGATAATTTGGGAATGAATACAATATGAACAATTTTAAGCTAAAATATCATCCAGTAAGTTGGCAAATCGCCCTTTTCGCCCTAATATTTTTTCTATGCAGCAGTGTACGCCACGCCCTGCTTGAATCCAACGCCTTTGAGCTCGGAATTTACGATCAAGTAGCGTATCTCATCAGTCAAGGAGAAACGCCATTTTCCTCATTTCTGGAAATTCACCACCTGGGAAATCACGCCGCTGGGGTGATGTATCCCGTGGCTTGGCTGTACAAAATATATCCCGATGTTCATTGGCTGTTGTTAGTGCAAGCAGTCGCCCTGACATCCGGGGCTTGGCCGGCTTGGGGTTTGGCCATTCAAGCTGGGTTAAAGAATAGTATAGCTTGGGCGATCGCCTGTATCTACCTTTTTTACCCCTTAGTCTTCAATGTCAACCTCTTCGACTTCCACCCCGAAGTCATTGCTTTACCCGCACTGCTAGCAGCAATCCTCGCCGCGCGGCTGAATAAAACTCTGTGGTTTTGTGCTGCCATCGTCTTAGTTTTGAGCTGCAAAGCCGTGTTATCTTTAACTGTAGCTGCGATGGGATTGTGGCTCTTATGTTTTGACAAAAAACGCAATTGCGGGCTGATAGCTCTATTTCTTGGCGTAGGTTGGTTTCTGGTAGTTACTCAGGGAATTATACCATATTTCAATCAGGGAAGAGAACACGCGGGAATCGGGCGATATCAATATTTGGGAAACTCGGTTTTAGAAATAGCTGTTAATTTAATCTTGAAACCAAATCTAATTTTAGGGCGTTTGTTTTCTGCTGACACTTTTGAATATTTAGCCTTATTAATATTACCTGTAATTTGGTGGATTTCGCCACGGCATCTGACACCTTTAATTAGCGCTGTACCAATGTTGGCGATGAATATTCTTTCGGATATCCCCGCTCAACGAGACTTGATTCATCAATATTCTATTCCGATATTGCCGTTTTTGTTGGTTGCGGTAATTTCTAGTTTAGCAGATAGGAATCAGCACCAGGGAAATACAATCTTTGATAAATTGCCAATTCCTAAATATCAATTACCGAGAGTGATTGTAATTTGGTCGTTAATTGGTTTCTTAGCTTTAGCGAAATACGGCTATTTTTGGACTATTTATGTAGATTCCCTCGACACTTTGTCGGCTAGCAGAGAAGCGATCGCCCTCGTCAACACAAAAGGCAGTGTTTTAACCACTTCTCACATGGCTCCGCACTTAACGCACCGCCCTGTAGTACGCTTAACTCAGGCTCAGACGCCTCCTGGAAATCTCGCAGAGTTTGAGTATGTCTTGCTAAATCTGAGGTATCCTGGCTGGATGAGCGATCGAGCTTTTGTGCAAAACCTCATAACTCAACTCGCCAACCATCCCCAATTTACACTCAAATATCAGCGGGATGACATTTATCTATTTGTCCAAAACGCTAATAAATGATTTTATATCATCTCATATCGAGCGACATAATATTTTACCTGGTCAAATTGACGCTTAATAGCTGGTAAAAGTATAGTCATCTATTACATGACATGGGAGGCTTCAATTCCCTCCCCTTTCACTTTTACTTCGAGCGGATTAACCCGCCTCGGCTGAGCTACGCAGCTCTCTATCCCATCGCCAAAGGCATTTGGGATTGCTTTTCTCAAAATATTATAAGATCCATTAACATCAGCATTAATCAATCGACCGTCTGATGTTTTGTACAATCCTCTCTTAATTCGCTTTCCACTAAATTTGGCATCCTGGGCGCCAATATTCCCATAGACAGGAATTGGATCTAAATTTAAAAAATTCGATTTGGAAGTATAGGATTCTTCTTGTTCTATCACTTTTATTCCCATCAATTCAGCTTTGTATTTCAACATTTCAATTAGTCGAGCATGAGGAATGCTGACAAAGTTTTGATTTGTTTTCTTGCCTAAATTGATCTCATTTTTCCATTGTACGTTTTTGCCAATTACTAGCGTCCCTATCTTTTGTGATGCGAGCAGATTGACTATCTGCCGACTGGCGTGGTGCAAGTAATTATCCACTTTTTGATGGCGA